>DATCFJ010000001.1:0-8536 GCA_036509605.1 Polyangiaceae bacterium
CGGACGACGAATATACGGAGCCGCTGACGAACGCCGTCATCGGTACTCCGAGTGGCGTCATCACCGTCCCGCCAGCTGGCTCAACCGGCGTGTCGACCGTGAGCGAAGCGCTGACCGTCGCAGGTAAGGCTGGCGGTTCGAGCTCTGCTGGCGGTGCTCCGTCGGTCAACGCGGGTGGAGCGAGCTCTGGCGGTGCAACGCCGGCTCCCGGCCCCGGCTCAGGTGGAGCGAGCGCCGGCTCGGGCGGCAGCGACCCCGGTAGCGGCGGTGGCTTTGGCTTCTGGCATTTCGACGACTGCTCGCCGAAGTCGCATTTTTTGGCTGATTCTTCGGGCTTCGGTGCCAACGCACAGCAGGCGCTGAAGGCGGACTGCGTGGCCGGTATCAGCGGCCAAGGCGTGCAGTTCCGCTCCGCCAAGGACATCGTTCAAGTCCCGGACGAACCGCAGTTTACTGTCGACCAGCATGTCGGTCTGGCCGCGTGGGTCAACCCGAAGACCGTCTCGGGTGATCAACCGATCGTCATCAAGCGTTTGAACAACAAGACCGCGTTCTCGCTCGGCGTGCACAACGGCAACATCGAGATGTCCGTCGTGCTCTCGACGGGCCAGACCATTATCTCGCGTGCGCCCATCAAGGCCAAGACATGGACCCACGTCGCCGGCATGTTCGACGGCACGTTCGTGTTCTTGTTCATCAACGGCCAGCAGTTTGGCCAGATCTTCGCCGCCGGAACCGTGCGCGACGTGTTCGCGCCGATTCGCATCGGCGCTACCACCGGCACACAGTTCTTCGACGGCACGATCGACGACGTGTTCGTGAGCACACAGAACATCACCGCAGACACGCTAACCGCGCTGTCCTGCCTCAGCCGGCCGTCCACGTTCACCGTCAATCCGGCGAGCAGCGGCGCCGTCCCGTTCGGCACCAACGTACACTACGACGTAACGGTGGCCGACAACGACATCGGCGCCTGCAAGCCTAAGCAATACGACATGTTCTTCAATGGCCTTGACCAGGGAATCACGGCCAATCTCGACAACAGCTTCGGTACGGCGAGCCCCGGCACCCAGCTCACCTTCGGGGCCGAAGTCAGCGGCTCGGACGACGCGGATCCGGGCGTGCATTCTCTGCCGTTCTTCATCGACGCCTTTTCGCAGCCGTTCAACTTCGAACAGCTGAACGGGCAGCTCAGCTACGAGCTCGCGACGCCCACCGGTTGCTTCGTCACCACGCGGCGCGAGCTGATGATCACGAACACGAGCGTCGTGGACGACCCGATCCGCACCGCGGGCTCGAGCGACCCGTCGGGCGGCGGCTTCGCTGGTTCAGGCGGTGCAACTGGCACGGCCGGAGGCTTCGGCGACGCAGTCGAGGGCGGCGCCACTGGAGTCGGCCCTGGTGCCGGCGGTACGTCTTCTGGCGGCGCGGCTGGTGGGACACCCATCAACCCCAAGGCGATCCCGGTTGGAACTGCTGGTGCGCCCGCAGGCGGAGCAGGCGGAGCAGGCGGAGGCGGAGGCGTGCAGACGGCCGGCGTCTGGTCGTTCGGTCATCTCATGCGCGAGATGGCACCGACGGCTGCTCAAGCACCGGCCATGACATTGCAGCTGTTCAATCACTGGTTGACCGATCAGAAGGTCAACGGGTTCACCGTGTCGGCGCGGCCGGCTATGCAGCAGCGTCTGCTGGACATTTGGCCCAAGACCGCCAGTGGTGATCTGGACCTCGACCAATCGCCGCTCACTTTGCAGGCGATCGTGAATCGCATCGACACCCGCAGCCTCGCAGAGGGGTCGGCCGGTGAAGGGCGCTTCGTCTTCGGCGTAAACGGTAACACCAACTTCCAGCAGTTCACCGTCATCGTCGAATACAACCTAGTCGCGAAGACCCAGCAGGACGTGACGGATTGGGCAAACCGCTGGCACGCGCTCTCGTCCCATCCCTTCCCCTCGGAAGAGTACAACGCGGCGCTCGAAGCCATTACGCGGCTCTTCACGGGTCGCAACATGTCCCCCGGTAGCATCAACGGCAGCGCGCTCGTCGAGCTACGGACCAATGAGATCGCGCTATCACAGGACGGTCGCTGGGAGTTGCGAGCGTTCGTGCTCTCGCCGAGCGGTTTCGACGAAGCAACCGTGAAGGAAACGCCAGACCTCGGCTTCAACGGCAGCGCAACGCTGGCCAGCTTCATAAACCAAAACGCCGCCGCGATTATCGCTGAAGTGCCCGGCGCGAACGCTCACACCATGCCGAACCTGTTCGGGGGCAGCCCGTTCATGGCTGGCTCGATCTTCAACGACCAAATCGAATGGAACGCTCCCGGGATCACCAACCCGGAAGCGCGCTTCCACGCTTCAATGAACACCTGCAACGGCTGCCACGGCCCGGAGACTGGCACCTTCAACTTCTTGATGGTCACGCCGCGCTTCCCCGGAAGCGAAGCACAGCTCTCTCCCTTCCTGACCGGAGTCACCGCTTTCGATAACTTCACCGGTCAGACTCGCACCCTGAACGACCTGCAACGCCGTAAGGCCGACCTGACCGCGCTGGTCTGCGCACCACCGCCCGCGCTGGTGACCAAGGTAGTGAAGCAGTAAGGCTTCGCGAGGGCGCGCTAGGCTCGGTCGCCGCCCGTAGAGGGAGGAGGCCGAGCCTTTTTTCGTAGCTGCGTCGGAGGATCTGACGATTGACGCGGAGTGGGGCCTCGGTTAGCGGCCGAAGGGCTTGAAAAAGTGGACGTTGCTGGAGCAAATCCAGACGCCGGATGGCAGCACGCTGTCGTTGGCCGTTCACGACGAAAGCTATGTGCTCCGCGTCAATGGTCGCGAGCTGATGTCGACGCGGCATTCGTTTTCGGAAGAGCAGTTGGGCGTCGTCGCGTGCCAGCCGCTCGCGGCACGCAAAGGGGCCTGCGTGCTGATCGGCGGACTTGGGCTCGGCATCACGCTGCGTGCCGCGCTCGCGAACCTCGCTGGTGACGCTCAGGTCGTCGTAGCCGAGCTATTGCCCGAGGTCGTCGCGTGGAACAGAAACTCGGCCTACCCGTTGGCGTCCGCGGAGCTCGCAGACGAACGCACGCAAGTGGTAGTTGGCGATGTCGCGCGCGTCATCGAGCAAAGCGATGCGCGCTTCGACGCCATCTTGCTCGACGCCGACAATGAGACCACGGTCATGAACACCCCTGGCAACAGCCGCTTGTACCAAGTGGCTGGCCTGGCAGCCGTTCGGCGTGCGCTCAAACCGGCCGGCACCGCGGTATATTGGTCGGCGGGTGACGACCCGCTCTTCGTCAAGCGCTTCGCCAGCAGCGGCTTCGACGTCACTACCCAAAAAGTGCGCCGGCACCCCTCATTGAAGAGCAGCCACTTTCTATTCGTAGGACACCGCTCGGCAAGTCGCTGACGGAGGCGCGCGAACGGGTACTCCGAGCAGCACCCTTAGGCGCGCGTGAAGGCAGGGCGCAAGGATTTGCGCGCCGCCGCGAGCGTCGGCCATTCGCGGCCAGAACCGGGGTCGATCAGCGTCGTGGGGTCCTTGTAGACGCGCGGGCTTCGGTGCAGCGCGAGCGTGGCGCGCAGCAGCGACATAGAGCGGTACTTGTCCGGCCAGCGCGAACGCAGAATGTCGCGCAGCCCGGGCGCATGGCGAGTGCTCATGGCCGGAAATAGGTGATGCTCGACGTGAAAGCCGAAGCCCAGCGTCAACCATTGGACGAAGCGCGGCGTGGTGACGCTGAGCGAGTTCACTAGCGGGTCATTGACGCCCGTGAGCGGGCTCAAGCTGTGGTTCGTCAAGATGAAGCCCATGACGATCACGTTGGCGACCACGAGCGGCAGCACGAAGCCGAACAGAAAGGCCACGCCGCCCACCGCGAGCGCCACGGTGGTCCAGACTGCGATTCCCAGCAGCGTCTCAGCGATGGCGAAGGCGTGTTGCTTGGGCGACAGAAAGTGGCGCTTGCGCGCCGCAAGTAGCATGTGCGTGCTTTGCACCGAGAAACCGACCAGCGGTGTCGATAGCCCGCGCAGCCGCCCGAGGCCCGGTGAGATTGCTGTGGCCCAGCGCACTGCGCGGCTTCCTCGATACTCGGCTAACGTCGGGTAAGCATCCGGATCTTTGCCGATGTGCTGCGTGTTGCCGTGGTGCACACGGTTGTGCCAAGCCACCCACAGCCGCGGTGACACCACGAACGGCAAAAAGCCGACCCAGCCCACCACGTGCCGCAAGCGAGCGTGGCGTAGCGTGGCGCCGTGCAGCGTTTCGTGGCCCAGGAACGTAAGCCCTGCGAAGCTCATTCCGATAATCAGCGACAAGATTGGAGAGGCAAGCGGGGGTAGCCAGTGGCGCGCCAAAGCCGCGAGCAACGTCGCAACGACCACCAGGTGCACGGGTAGCCACCACAACCGGCTGCGCGCCGGAGCGAACACGCCCGGCTGCATTAGCGGTCTAATCTCACGCGCGTAGCTCGCGATCGTACGCTCAGCCATCCTCCGAGTGTGGCAGCAGCGTCGCCAATCACCATCACGGCTGTGTCATCCTCGGTCACGATTCGCGTCACGCGCGCGCTTCCGCCTCAAAGCGTGAAAGCTCTCACATATGCGCTGGCGTGGGTCGAAATGCCACGTTTGTCCGAATGCGTCTTTAGGAATTGCCTGACGCGTCGCCGTGTATATCTTTCGGAACATGACAGGCAATCTACTTAGCCTTGGTTTAGTCGCGGTGGTCGGGCTGTGCGGTTGCGCCACTACCTCCGAAGCGCAACCCGAACCAGAAGCGCCGCCGCTGCGCATCGAAGATCAATCGACCGAAGCGCCGCCGCCACCGCCTAGTGCGGCGCCGGTAGACGCGCAGGCCGCTCCTTCGCCGCAGGCCGCTCCTTCGCCGCAGGCCGCTTCGCCGCCGCAAAGCGCTCCTCCGCCGCAAAGCGCTCCTCCGCCCGCGCAAGACGCGCCGCCGTCGGCCGCGCAGTGGGCCTACGAATACCCTACCGGTCGTTGGGTGTACGCCAACGGTTACGGTTGGATGTGGGTGCCCGCCAACTCCGCTAGCGTCGACAGTGACGGCGTGCCGTACACCTACCTGTACACGCCCAGCTACGGTTGGACTTGGTACGTCTCGCCCTGGGGCCCGGGCCCGTATCGCTACGGCGTTTGGGTTCGCCGCCCCTGGCACCCCGTTGGTTGGCATGGCGCCTGGGTCGCACACCCGCGCGTCGTCGTCCACCTAGGCGTGGGCCCGGGTCGCCATTACTACGGTCATCGCCGCCGCGGCCGGTGATTGGTTCTTGATGGTCACGCGTCACGGCGAGTCGCGCCGCAGCCTTCGGCGTCAGATTTCGGGAAGCGCCGAGTGCCACCCTTGTCTTCGCTTGGATGTCGGTCTTCCGACATCCAATTGCCATCGTTGGTGTGAGCCTCGTGCACTCCAATGGATAATCGCGTGCTGAGGGGGCGTACTGTCATGTGTCCACACGCTGGCGGAAAGCGACACCCAGCGCGCACGACGTAATACTCATCTTTTGAACGCGAACATGTGTTGGCAACGCGCTGGCAATGATGCACGACTTATCTCAACAGGGTCGTGGCACAGCTTCGCACAATCACTGGGGGTTCGCGGCCGGCGCCTGCCGCGCTTTTGCATTCGGCGCTTTTGAGCGGAGTCGCAGGCTACGTCGACGCGGCCGGCTTCGTGCTCTTGTTCGGCGTGTTCCCAGCACACATGACCGGTGAGCTCGTCGGCGATGCGATCGCTTTGTCGGATGGGCATTTGGCGGCGCGCGCGTCGCGGCTTTGGGTCTTCCCAGCGTTCGTTGTGTCGATCGCCGTGGCGGCGCTCGTTGCGCGCGTGCTCCGCAGCCGGGGGCGAAAAGCGGTCGTGGGCTTGCTCACACTCGTCACTGCCTCGCTGGCGTTGTTCAGCCTGAGCGGGTTGTTCGCATACGTGCTGCGTCAGAGCCACTTGCCGCCGTTGCTGTCTGGCGGCTGCGCGGTGGCCGCCATGGGCTTTCAAACGGCCCTGATGCGCGAGTCGCTGACAGGCTGCCAAACCACGGTGATGACCGGCAATTTGACGCAGGTCATTTTGGAGATCGTGGATCACGTGTGCAACCGAATTGGCGGCGCGTCGGCTCTCGGCGCGCCGCCTCGCTCACGCCTGTCGGTCGTGGGCAGCGCGCTCGGAGCCTTTGCGATCTGCTCCGTGCTGGGGGCTTGGCTGGCGCGCCGTGTTGGTGCGAGCAGCATCGCCTTGCCGACTCTCGTCACCGCCGGCCTCACGCTGTGCGCCTGGCGTGAAGAGCGCGCTCAGCCGTTCGCCGTCAGCGAAGCGCCAGAAGCGTCCGGACTCTGGTTCACCGACGACGAATTTTGGCCAGACTCCGACGCCCCGCGCGCTCTCTCACAACCGTACACCGAGCCCAGCTCGGCAACGCGTATCAAAGCCGAGCGCGTCGTCGCCGTGGAAGACGAGCCGACGGCGAAGCAAAACAAGTCCGCCAAGAGGGGCTGACTCTAGTGCGAGCTACGCTCGCGCGCGTAGCTCGTCGATTCGACCGCTTAGGAAGCGTAGCTCGGACTCGTTTTGGGTGAGCTCTTGGGCGCGTTCGTAATTTTGGAGCGCTTCGTTGGTGCGGCCCATGCGGCGCAGTAGGTCGGCGCGCGCCGCGTGCCACAGGTGGTACTGCGCGAGCGGTTCAGCGAGCGCGTCGACCAATGGCAGCGCGGCTTCCGGGCCTTCGGCCATGGCGACGGCGGCGGCGCGGTTCAGGGCCACCACGGGCGACGGATGGAGCGCGAGCAGCCGCTCGTAGAGCCCGGCGATTTGCGGCCAATCGGTGTCCGCGGCGCTCGCGGATTCGGCGTGCACGGCGGCGATGGCGGCTTCCAGCGCATACGTCCCAGGGCGCGAGCAGGCCAATGCGCGTTGCAAGAGCGCGCTGCCTTCGGCGATTTTGGCGCTGTCCCAGCGCGAGCGATCTTGCGCTTCGAGCAGCACCACCTCGCCGCTCGCCCCGACGCGCCCGTGACGACGAGCGTCGTGCAGCAGCATCAGCGCGAGCAGGGAGTCCACTTCGGGCGATTCGACGTTCACGCCCGACAACAGCAGGGCGCGCAGCATGCGCGTGAGATCGATGGCTTCGCGGCACAGCGTTCGTCGGATCAAGTCCTTGCCGTACGCCGACGCGTAGCCTTCATTGAAGATCAAATACAGCACGGACATCACCGCGCTCAGCCGCTCCGGAAGCTCAGCCGTGCCGGGAACCACGTACGGGATCGAGGCCTCGCGGATCTTGGCTTTGGCTCGCACCAGCCGTTGCGCCATGGTGGCTTGCGGAACCAAGAATGCGTGCGCGATTTCTTCGGTGCGGAGGCCGCCCAGGGTGCGCAAGGCGAGTGCCACTTGCGCTTCTTCTGCGAGCGCCGGGTGGCAGCAGGTGAAAATCAAGCGCAGACGTTCATCGGGCACGGCGTCTGTGTCGCTCGCGGATTGCACGTGGCGCTCGTCGAAGGGCGCGAGCTCGGCGAGCAACGCCGCCGAGCGTTCGCGGTGGCGAATGCGATCGATCGCGCGGTGCCGTGCAGTGCCGTACAGCCAGGCTCGTGGATTGTTCGGCGGTGCTTCGGCCCAGTCGACCACAGCGGCCGTAAACGCCTCCTGCAACGCCTCTTCGGCGAGATCGAAATCGCCGAAAGCCCGGATCAACGACGAGAGCAGGTGACCCCACTCTGCACGGCACAAGCGATCGAGATCGATCACGAGAAGGTCATGATTGGCCTTACCTCGATGCAGCCGAAGCGTGCCGCGGGGATCTTGCCGGCGATGTTGATGGCTTCGTCGAGGTTGCCCGCTTCGACCAAGTAGAAGCCGCTGAGCTGCTCCTTGGTTTCTGCGAACGGGCCGTCCGTGGCCAGGCGCTTGCCTTCGCGCACGCGCACGGTGGTGGCCGTCGCAGTCGGCTTGAGCGCATTGCCGCCCAGAATGGCTGGTGCAAACTCTTTACCGAACGTGCCGTATTCCGCCAGCTCCGTCGGGTCGTAGCCTTTTTCCCAGCGCTTCTCGTTCTCGTAGATCATGAGCAGGTATTTCATGGTGCTTCCTTCTCGGCCCCGCGGGGCCTTCTTGCGGGTTCAGCTGAAAGGCGAACGACCACGGGCCGGATCGACAACGGACCGAATCTTTTTTCGGCGCCGCAATCTTAGCCCGCGAGGGCAAGGGGCGGCTTCGAGAAGCTGGCCCGGCCGGGCATCCGCGGAAAAGCTGGGTATTTGTGCGGGGGCGGCGCGGCGTGCACTTTGGGCGAGCGTGGCTTACCTTTTGCCAGATGAAGGCGGTTGCGCTCGCGGTTTTCCTGGCAGTTGCGGTCGCTCGCCTGTGGTTGTCGCTACTGAACCTTCGACACTTGCAGCGCGAAGGGCATGTGGTGCCGGCGGTGCTGGCGGCTGAGGTGGACAGCGCGCGGCTTCTGCGTATCAGCGCGTATACGGCGGCCCGCGTGCGGCTCGGGCTCGTGCGCAGCGTGCTGTCGACGCTTGCC
>DATCFJ010000002.1:0-2380 GCA_036509605.1 Polyangiaceae bacterium
CGGGTGTGGGGGCGAACTTCCTCGTGGTTGACCTGGCCGGCAAGAAGGTTGCCTACGACGTTTCGGCGTACCGCGGGATCCAGTTTTACGCGAGGATCGCTAGCGGAGCGCAGGCCACATTGAAGTTGTTCGTGCCGACGACTTATTCCGATCCGGATGGTGGCAAATGCAGCGGCACGGTTAATGGCACGCGCTGCGGTGATCACCTGTTTTTCCCGGTCGGCCCTGTGAAAACGGACTGGGCGCTGTACACCTGTCAGTTCTCGGATTTGGCCCAGCAGGGCTTCGGGTTGAAGCAGGCAGCGCTCGACCCGACGAGCGTGTACAGCATTCAGTTCACGCTCTCCACCGCGGTACTACCGGTCGACCTCTGGATTGACGACGTCGCGTTCATCAAGAAGTGACGTCAGCGGGTAATGGAGTACGAGGCTGCGGCGCCTTGCAGTGACGTACTGAGCTGCGAGGTTGCCGCAGTGACGACGGCTTGCGAATGGCTGGCTGCCCCAGTCGCATCGAGCGCGTCCGAGTGCCAAGTGTCGCGGGGCAAAGTGACCGTGATCGGTACGAATTGCGTTAGCGCGGGCCCGGCTCCTAGAGGACCGACCGTGCCGGCGTCTCGACCCTGGGCGCGGTGTGCGTTTTCGGCGCGCCCCATCACCGTCAACAGCAAGCGACGAGCGCTAGCGATTGGTTGCGGGTCCAGAGACAGCAAGCTGGCGCAGGCAAATCCCGGGGCAAAATCGTGAAATTCGAAGCTGACGCCGCTGAACTTGAGCATGCTATTGGCGACCGTGCCACACACTAGCTTTAACGCGGGCGCGTCGATGCTAAAGCGCGCGTGCGCGCCCTCGTTGTCCCAAAGCAGCTCGCCCGTGTCGCTGCCCAGCGCACCGTTGATATGTAAAGCGTAGCTCGCCGAGACATCGCCTGACCCGGGGCGAATAGTGATTCCGAGCTGACGCAGGACCGCCGCGGCCCCTGGGACACCGCTTTCGCGCCACAGATTGGGGAGCGCGTTCTCGGCATAAGGCAGCGCGCTCGGCTGCTCTGGGACGCTCAGCTCGACGCGACCTTGTCCCGGGGCCACGAGCCCGCGTCGAAAAGCACTCGCTGCCATGGTGACGAACGCAAGCTTGCTCGGATGCCCGGCCATGTCGAAGACGCCGTTGATGCGTGCCGGCTCGTAGTCGCGCTTCTGATCCGCGTAGGCGAAAGCGAACAGCGCGTCCCAGTCTTGTAGCCCGGCGACGCCCACCAAGAGCGGGAACATCTCCGCCGCGTAGTCGTTGGGCGCCGGTGATGCGTATTCGGAGACGGTGAACGGCTTGCCGAATACCCGGTAGCTGGCCATCACGCCCAGAGTTCCGGCATCCGGCGCGGTCACCTGCGGCGTGTTTTGGATCGACCATCGCGGGACGCTGCCGCCGTCACTTCGCGGAGGATCCCAATAACCGTGAACGTCCACGAAGTCGCTGACTTCTGCCTCACGGAGCACGCCAGCTAAGCCGCCGACGCTTACCTGACTGTTGATCAACATCGAGTGCAACCCGAGGTCACGCCGGATGAAGGCGGCGAGCTTATTTACATTGGCGAGCTCGGTAGCGCGCAGGAATTGTGCGTAGTCCGCACGCGCGCTGGCGGAATCGTGAAAGGTTGGCAGCGCGCCCGCCGCCTCTTCCAAGGCGGGCCCGGGCGAGCGCAGACCTTCGGCGGTGCGTTCGGTCAACCACGGGGCGTAGCCCTGCGCGAGCTCTGCGCGGTAGGCCGCTGGCGCATCGTCGGGACTGCCCGCCCAGGACGGGAAGATAGAGTCTTCGCTGTTCAGCTCGACGTACAACAGAGCTGGCTCGGCGCTGTAGCTGCGGTGAGTGATTGAGCTCTCGTGGCTCAGCAGCTGGCGGGCGAAATTTTGCTGTGCGACCAGGAACGGCGCGTGAAAGCGATCGAGCACGCGGCCGCCGGGGAAGTGGCTCAGAGTGTCGCTGTCGAGCCCGGGATACGCGCTTTCCGTGTGCAAGCTCAGGCTGAAATAGAGCCCCTGATTCGCTAGCTCGGAGGTGAAGAAATCGAGGCGGTTGAGCGCATCTGGCGCCAGCTGTCCGTTGTCTCCGAGCACGCCCCCTGGAGCGTCGAGCGCGTGCAAGCGCACCGCGTTGAAGCCTAGCTTGCGAAAGTGCCGCGCCAGGCGCGTGGCGGTGTCGTGGTCGGGGAGGCACGCGACACCCGTCAGGTTGATACCGAAGAAGCGCAGCCGCGAGCCTCGGTCATCGACGAAGTGACCCTGATCTGCGTGCACGAAGCCGCGGGCACCGGCCGGCTCAGCGTTCAGAAAAGAGAGATCGGTAATGGTGTTGTTGTCGTCGAGCCCGCTAGGTGTCTG
>DATCFJ010000003.1:0-4011 GCA_036509605.1 Polyangiaceae bacterium
AACAGGGGGTGAGCGTGCCGATCGAGTTGGAGCGGTATGCGGACGCGCTGAGCGCGCGCGCCTCCGTGAAAGAGGCACTCGAAATGGAAGCGGCGACGAAGGCAAGCTGAGACGTGGCGAGGCAGGCCTGGCAGAGGGAGCGGCGAGGTGGGCTGCCACGCTACGAACAGCGACGCACGGTTGAGCTGGGCGCCTGCCTGTCTTGGCGTACGGAGTACTCAAGTCAGGATTTCGGGCATTGTCTTGCTGGTTTTGTCCCAGCTGCCCCAAGTATCTACGTTGAGGCCCATGACCTGCTGCAGCGTGAGTACCAGCTCGGTTACTTTGCGACCGGGGATGCGGATATGACGGTTGCCGGGCAGCTTGCCACCGCCGTGGCCCATCAGCACAACGTGGTAGTCGCGCATGATGTGGCTTCCAGGCTCCGCGAGCTCGCTCACACCATAGATGAGCGTGTTGTCGAGGACGGTTCCGGCGCCCATGGGCGTTGCCTTCATGAGCCTCGCCAGGTCCGCGTATTGGCTCATGATGTATCTTTCGATGCTTCTCGGCTCCTGCGCATTGGTGCCGTGCGTGTAGGCGTGATGACCTCCGGCGATGTTGAGGTCCGGATAGACGCTCTCGTTCTGAGGACCGGCCCACATGTGCGTGTAGACGCGCGTCAAATTGCAGGACAGCGCCGCCACGAGCAGCTGGTTGATGGCATGACTCTTCGCCGTCATGTCCTCGAGAGTCATGGGCGGCGCGTCGGGGGTCTTGCACGCGGTCGTGCCGGTGCCGGTGCCGCCGGTGCCGCCGCCGCTCACCGTCGGAATACGCTGTTCGACCTCACGAATGCCCGCCATGTGGGCATCGACGCGCTTGGCGTCTACCGCGCCCAGCGTCATTTTCAACTGGTTGGCCTCTTGCAGCACCGCGTCCAGCACACTGCGCCGCGTTCTGAACGAAATGTCCGAGGGTACGCCAGCGGAGCTCCCGCCCCCCGCCGACGTCGACGGTAGGCTCGCCCCGAACAAAGCGTCGAAGATCTCCTTCGGTTCGCGCTTGGGCGCCAGGAAATCGTTAGGGCCGCGGTGCGCAAGGTTGTCGCCTACGGTGCCCATATTGATGTTGCCGACGAACGGCAGCATGCCGGTCTCGAACGACTTGAACGGCTCGTTCGTATGAATGGCGTCGGCAATCGTCTGGTCGACGGTTGGCACGTATTGCGTGGCTCCCGAGGTTTCGAACTGATGCGAGCCCAACTTGGTGCTGAGCTCACTCGTCACCGTGCACAGGTTACCGTCACCGCCTGCAAGCACGTACACGACGCCCCAGCCGTGACCCTTGAATTGGGCATCGAGCATGTCCAGCCCGCTCACCAGCGTCATCGCGTCTTTGACGTCAGCGAAGTCTTGTAAATTTGTCGAGAGCTGCCAGGCGTCGCCACTGCCAGTGTTCAGCGGCGTCCAGACATCGGGGTGGATACCGTTCCCCCAAAACCAGATTCCGAATGACGTTGGCAATGCGTCCCCTGCAGCGAACGCCGTGCCGTTGTTGTTGCACATGGCGTCGAGCACCGGTAGCCACATGGCAACACCGATGCCGCCGAGCGCGCCGCGAAGCGCCAGGCGACGAGAGACCTTCAGCTTTTTTAGCAGATTCATGATTACTGATTGCCCCCCGCGAGGGGCGTGGCAGGTGCCGAGCGGAACGCGTCGCTAACAATGAAGTCCGCCACTAGATCACGCCAGACATAGCCCTGTGAAATCAGGCGCTGTTCGAGGGTTTCGATTTGCGCCGAGTCTGCTTCGGCATCGGCACGCCCATTGGCGTCGCGGTAGAAATTGCTCATCATGCAGGCCATGGCGCGTGGGTTCTGACGAAGCGCCGCCCCGAGCTGCGCCTCGCCGTCGAAGGCCACACCATCGAGCGTTCCGCTGGCGTCGATGGTCAGGCCACCCTCAGTGGCACGATATTGCCCGATGGAATCGAAGTGCTCCAACGCGAACCCGAGTGGGTCGACGAGCGCGTGGCACGCCGCGCACGATGGGTTGGCAAGGTGTTGGTTCAGCTTTTGGCGTGTCGTCAAGTTGGGGTCGCCCATGGGCAGGGTCGTAATCACGCCCGGGGGAGGTGATGGCGGCGTCTGGCAGAGCAGGCTTTCCAAAATGAACACGCCGCGGCGGGTGGGCGAGGTGTGGTCGGGCTGCGAGTGACCTGCGATCACCGCGGCCTGACCCAAGATGCCGGCGCGAGCCTGCGCTGGATCAAGCGTGAGCTGCATGAAGCCCGAGACTGGGGGGGTGACGCCGTACAGAGGAGCCAGGGTCGCATCCACGAACGTCTGATCGCTATCATAGAACGATCGCACATCGGCACGGGGCGCGAGCACGACATTCTTGATGAAGAGCTGCGTAGCCTGCAGCATGGAGCTCTGCAGGGCCGAGTTGAAGCTCGGAAACAGGTCTGGATTTTTTTGAACCACCGAGACGAGCTGGGCTTGGGAGAGCTCGCTGAAGAATTCTCCCATTTGATCAATCGCGCGCGGGTCATTCAGCAGTGGGGCCGCGGCCGACCGCACGCCATCGGCGGTGTCGAGCTGGCCCGCAGCGGCGGCAGCGAGCAAAGCGTTGCTGGGCGGGCTGCCGGTGAGCAGAAATGCCAAGCGCGTCGCCATTGATGGACCGTCGTATTTGAGGCGCCCGCTACTGACGTCGAGCTTGCTCGTCTCGACGCGATACAGAAAATTGAGAGACTGAAGCAATCCGGACGTGACCGTCGCGAGGCCTTGCGCTGCGCTGGACCCGGGCAGTTGGGCCGTGTCTTTGCCTACCTGCAGCCACCGTTGAACCTCGACCGCGGTTAAGTCGCGCCGGTACGCCCGCTTACCAGCGCTTTGAATGAAGCTGACGACGCACGCGTCGCTCAGATCGGCCTGCGGTTGGCAGCCCACGAGCTTCTGCCAGCGGGGCGTGTCTGCAAAAACCTCTGCAGTGGCCGCGCGACTCGCGACCTCATAGAGGGATACCGCCGACGCGTTGACGCTCACCTCCGACGCGCCGATAGAGACGAAGCCGGCCAGGGCCGTATCAGAGGGAAGAACCAGCGGCGTGCTAATTGCCCCCAGCAAATCCGAGAGCGCATTCGTGTATTCGGACTGGGTGAGGAGTCTCAACTTCGGCCCTCCGTCGCTCGGGTCTGCGGGCATTCCTGCTCCGCCCCCGGCGGCAGTGCCCGCACCCGCATTGGCACCGCCGCCCGTCTGCCCAGATCCCCCGGGCCCTTCCCCCGCGCCCCCACGAGCGCCCCCACCAGCGTCCCCACCAGCGCTGACGCCTCCGCAAGCGAGCGAGCAAAGGCTAATTAGGCCTATGGCCGCAAATCTCGGGTACAGTCGGAACGCGCCGATAACGATCCTCATCTCGCCCAGGGTTATGCGCCGGCCACTCAGGATTTGTCATGAAATCGTGAGGCCGTTTGGCGCCACATGCAGCGCTTGCGCCTGCCGAGCCCACCGGCGCCCCTCGTCGGCCTCGAATCGCTCGGCTTAAACCTGAGCCAACGCGGCACGAGACTTTGCGACGAGCAACGCGTCGCCGACGGTCGTCTCGTTGCTCGTCGCCCTGCGTGCGCTGACGATGAACAGGTCCTCGGCGGGATCACCTCGAGGTACGGGCTCAACGTGCCCGAGGTGCTCTGATGCCTGTTCCAGCCCGCGACCATGCGGCGCCGCGCAGTGCACGGCGAACAACTCGGTCTCGTTCACTACGTTGGCGGTCGGCGCGAACGCTGCACTTGGCGGCGCCCAGAGCGCTGAGGCAACGAATTTCACGAACCTTGCGAAATCCTTCGGAGTGGGGATCGGACACGAGTTTCGAAACGAGCGGCCTTCTCGTGCACTTCGCGGTACATTCCTTCGCTCGTCTGGTGGCTTCGTGGTGCGAGCTGGGTGGGCGCGAGGCCTCCCGTCGGCGCGGCCGCGAGTGCATTGGTCTTCGGAGATGTACACGTCGTCGTCGAAGACACGAC
>DATCFJ010000004.1:0-2918 GCA_036509605.1 Polyangiaceae bacterium
GCTCGAGTCAATTCAGTCGCTGGTTGTGCGTGGTGTTGCTCGTGGGGTGCAACGCCAAATTGCAGGTGGATCCACCGGCTTCGGGGGGAGACGGCGGGGTGGGTGGGAAGGGCGGGGCAGGCGCTCCAGATGCAGGTCGTGGGCCGATTGACCATGCCGGCGAGAGTCCAGGCAGCGGTGGCGACGTCGGCGGTAGCGACGTCGGCGGTAGCGACGTCGCCGGCGACAGTGCCGGTGGCGACAGCGGCGGTTACGGGGGTGAGCTCTGCTACCCGCTCGCATGCTCCGCGGGGAGCGGCGGGATCGAATCCCATGCCGGCGCGGGCGGAACCGCGCCCGGCGGCGGCGCGGGCGGAGCCGCGCCCGGAGACCTCGGGCAAGCCTGTATCCCGGGTGGGTCGTCCACTGAAGCGGACGGCAGCCCTGCTAAAACCACCATCACGACGCTCGATCGCTGCAACGGCGGGCTCGCCTGCGACGCAACCAAGCATTGCGTTGCAATGCCGGCTTGCCCGCAGATTTCCGGGCCATGTGTCGTGCACGGAGTGCCTACGGGGGATCCATACAACGCCACTGTTCGTGGAATCGTCGCAAGGACGGGCGTCACGGCGATGGCAGCCGATGACACGCACCTGTATTGGCTCGAATACGGGACACGCGACGGACTCGGGAACTATCAGCACGACGGCACGCTGTTTTCGTACGGCCTCGCGGACGGTGAGCTGACGAGCTTGGCCACTGCTCTGCCAGGCCCCTACGAGCTCGGAGTCACCACGGGCCACGCTTACGTGGCTGTCGACGGCGGGCCGCTGATTGGCAGCCCGGAGCACGCTCAAGTCTTGCGCCTACCACTTGCCGGAGGCGCCGCGGAGCTCGTTCAAGATGCGGTAACCGTTGGGCGGTTTACAACCGCCGGCGATCAGGCTTTTTGGGCAGGCGCAGGGCTTTATACGGTCTTGCCGACGCCGGGCGCGAGCGTAAGCACGCTAGTCGCCGGCATTTTCGTGACACAGGCCGCGGCAGACGCCAGCGCTGTGTACTACAACAGCGGTCTTTCCCCGATCATGAGCGTCTTGCAAACCGGGAGCACGCCGAGTGTCGTGGTCGCACCATTCTTACCGTCCGCGTTCGCGCTCTCAGGCGACTCGATATACGGTGTCGAGGGGTTGGCAACCGGCTCGTTTCTGGACACGGTACCAAAGGCCGGCGGGACCTGGATTCGCAAACGTGCGCTCGGCGACGCATCCGCAAACAACCTTCAAATCATCGATGATCGTTATTTCTTTGATGGGCAGTACTACAATACTCCCGTGCTGTATATCGAGACGGGCTTGATATCGTCAGACGCGCCACCCGCGCGCTTGGTCGAAGTGAACGGGAATAGCGACCTCAATAAGCAAATGCTCTGGGTGGCTACGCAAGAGACAGTGTTTTGGAGCGACGGACGCGCGATCCTAGCTCGCGCAGTCACGGGCAATTAACGCCAAAACTAAAGCTTTTTGAGCTCTTTCGGCTCAACGTAGTCGTTCGGCTGGAGCACCAGCCGTTCGACGCGTTGTCCGGTCTCGAAGCTTGTGACGATCTCTTCCAGATCGGCTTCGGTCACGCGCCCGTACATGAAGTTGTCGGGCTCGACAGCGATTGTGGGGCCGACCCAGCAGGTGTCGAGGCAGCTGGAGGTGCACGCGCGTGCTTCGAGCTCCGCAAGGCCGCGTTGCTTGAGCATCGACTTCAGCTTCTCGTGGAGCTCGACTGCCCCGCGCGCAGCGCACGAGCCTTTGGGAGTGCCGTCAGGGCGGCGATTCACGCACACGAACAAGTAGTGTTTTCTCTGGGCCATTTTTGTTCTTGGGGAGCCTAGCTCGATGTCGTCACGGCACGCACGGACTCGGCGACAATTCCTAGTAGCTCGTCTAAATCCGCGTCCCCGATGTTCAAGGCTGGGGTGATATACACGACGTTACCCATGGGCCTGAGGTACGCGCCGCGGCGCAGGGCCTCGTGGTAGACGCGCAGCCCTCCCCGTTCCAAGTAGCCCTTACGCCCCTCCAGCTCGAGCGCGCCGATCATGCCCAGGGAACGCGTCGTCATCACTCCGGGGATTTCGGAAAATCCTGCAAAAGCAGCGCGGATCCGCGCCGCCTTCGCGGTGGCGCGCTCGATCACGCACTCTTCCTCGTACACGCGGAGCACCTCCAGCGCGACCGCCGCGCCCAGCGGGTTGCCCGTGAACGTATGCCCGTAAAAAAAAGAGCGCTCGGCGCCGCCGAAGAAGCCTTCGAAAATGCGTCGCGTCGCCAGAGTTGCTGACATCGGCAACATGCCTCCAGTGAAGCCCTTGGAGGTGCACATCAGATCAGGAGCGATGCCCGCGTGATCCGACGCCCACATCGGTCCTGTGCGGCCGTAGCCGGTGAACACCTCGTCGAGCACCAGGAAGACGTCGTGCTTGGTGGTGAGCGCGCGGGCGCGACGCAAGAACTCTGCGTCGTACATGCGCATGCCAGCGGCGCCTTGAACCATCGGCTCGAGCACGACGGCGGCGATGCGATCCGCGCTGCTCTCGAGCAATGCTTCGAGCGCGGCGAACGCACGCTCGTAACCGTCGCTGGCCGCTGGCACGCGCAAGCAGTCCATGATCACCGAAGCGAACGGGCGACGGAACAGCTCGACGCCGCCGAGGCCCGTCGTGCCCAGGGTGTCGCCGTGATACGCGCCCTCGAACGCGACGAAGCGCGTGCGCTCGGGGCGGCCGTTTTGTGCCCAATATTGCAACGACATCTTGAGCGCGACTTCGACCGAGGTCGAGCCGTCGTCGCTGAAGAAGACGTGCTCAAGGCCGGCGGGAGCGACGGCGACTAAGTTTTTGGCTAGCAGCGCGGCCGGTTCGTGGGTCATCCCGCCGAGCGCGACGTGGC
>DATCFJ010000005.1:0-5002 GCA_036509605.1 Polyangiaceae bacterium
TGCATCGGACGCGCTTCTGCAGCGTCTAGGCTGCCCGCGAGCACCTCGATCTACGTCGGAAGGCCGACGTGGATCGGCTCCCACGCGAGGACACGAGACCGTCCCCAGCGCTCGCGCGAGTCTCAAGCCATGATTCTGGCAAGCCGTCCGCGCTCACGAAGGCAAGCCCACCCTGATCGAGATCTGACCAATCATGAGGGGAGTCCCCACTATCTGCCCGTGTAGAAGTGGCCAAATGCAGCGTAAATGGGCCTCATTTTTACACCCGAATGCTGGGGGTTCCCCAGCACCTGCTGCGCGCGGATGGGTGCACCCTCGGTGGGCGTGAGCGTGGGCGCTTGCGCGCTGGCTTTGCGGGCCTGCTCAAGCGGGGTGCGGCGCTCCTCCTGCTGGGTGCGGCGCTTCCTCCTGCGGGGGGTGTGCGCTGGCACGCGGTCGGTGTTGGCGGAAACTCGGCACGCTGTGAGGTGCGTTGCGGGATTTGGGGCGCCCACTCTTCTCTTTTGTGGCGCGCGCGGGGCTAGGCCTCGAAGCTCTTTTCAGGTGAGCGGCCCATGGTATGGTCCGCGCCATGTTCTTCAGGAACCTCGTCAAACTTTCGCTGCTCAGCGCGCTGGTCATTCCGAGCGCTTTCTCGCTGGCTGCTTGCGGTCCAAGCAATGAAGCCAAGCACGCCCACATCAAGCCGGGCGAGATGCCGGCTGGTGCGGAGTGGAAGGGCGTCTACTACAGCCCGGTCTACGGTTACTTGCATGTCTTGGCCGATGGCAAGACCGTGCAGGGCGCTTGGCGCACGGGCGGTGGTGATGCGTACGGCGAGCTCCAAGGCGAGGTCGACGGTAACGTGATGAAGTACACCTGGACTCAGCACAAGATCGGCATGGTGGGTGCGGAGGCCAACAGCAACGGCCACGGTTACTTCGTGTACAGCATCCCCAAAGAGGGTGAAGCTCACAAGATCGCGGGTGAGTGGGGCCTGGGCGACAGCGACGCCGGCAACACCTGGGAAGCGGTCAAGCAGACCAACATGCAGCCGAACTTGGACTCGGTGAAGCCCGACGAGATCGAAGGCAAAGTGAACGCCGGCGGTTGGGACGACGACGACAAGGGCGGCTCCAAGAAACCGGCTGACGGCGACGCGCCGCAGGCTCCGTGATCCCGTGCCAGGCGATGCAGCAAAAGGGCTCCAATTCAAAGAGCCCCCGATTTTCGAACGCGGCTCACCCGGGCGGAGCGGCGTGTCCTTGGGCGCGCTGGATGTCCCTTCAGTCGATCTGAACGCGGCTCTGGCGGGCTTGCAGCGCGCTAAGCCGGCTGCGTTGCCCGAGGTCAGCGAGCCCGAAGCGATTCGTCACTTCGTGCGCTTGAGCCAGTGGAACTTCAGCATCGACACGCAGTTCTACCCCCTCGGTTCGTGCACCATGAAGCACAACCCGAAGGTCAACGAGTGGGCGGCGCGGCTCGACGGCTTCGCGAACCTGCACCCGTTGACTCCACCGCACCTCGCGCAAGGCGCGCTCGAGGTGATGGTGCGCTTGCAAGCGCTGCTCGCCGAGATTGTCGGCATGGACGGCGTGAGCTTGCAGCCGGCAGCGGGCGCGCAAGGCGAGCTTACGGGTCTGATGATGATCCGTGCGTATCACCAGAGCCAGGGTCGCTCGCCGCGCAAGGTCCTGATCCCGGACAGCGCACACGGCACGAACCCCGCGAGCTGCGCGTTGAACGGCTTCGAAGCTGTGCCGTTTGCGTCGGGGCCGCAAGGCATCGTGGAGCCCGAAACGCTGGCGCGTGCGCTGGAAGCCGCGGGCAATGATGTTGCCGGGTTGATGATGACCAACCCGAACACCATCGGCCTGTACGAGAGCGCGATGCCCAAGCTCGTGCAGCTCGTGCACGAAAAGGGCGGCCAAGTGTACGGCGACGGCGCCAACATGAACGCCGTGCTCGGCCGTGCGCGCCCCGGTGACGCAGGCGTGGACATCATGCAGTACAACCTGCACAAGACTTTCACCACGCCGCACGGCGGGGGTGGCCCCGGCTCTGGCCCGGTTGCGTTCAAGCGGCATTTGGAGCCGTTTCAGCCGACGCCGGTCGTCCGCCGCTTCGAAGACCAATTCATCATCGACGCCGAAAGGCCGCTCAGCGTGGGCCGCGTGCGCTCATTCTTGGGCAACTTCGGGATGATGGTGCGCGCGTACACGTACATTCGCGAGCTCGGCGCAGAAGGGCTGCGCAGCGTGAGTGATTTGGCCGTGCTCAACGCGAACTACGTCGCTGCCGCGCTCCGCTCCGTGCTGCCGCTCGCCTTCGAGACGCCGATGCTGCACGAAGCCGTGTTCACCGACAAAGCGCTCGAAGCCAAGACGGGCGTGAAGACGCTGGACGTGGCCAAGCGCTTGATCGACTACGGCTACCACCCGCCGACCGTGTACTTCCCCTTGGTGGTGCGCGGCGCGCTCATGATCGAACCGACCGAGACCGAGACCAAGCAGACCATCGACTCCTTCGTCGACGCGTTGAAGGCGATCGTGAAGGAAGCCGAGGACTCGCCGGAGCTGGTGAAGGGCGCGCCGCACCTGACGCGCCTCGGGCGGCTCGACGAAGCGCGCGCGGCTCGTAAACCTCGCCTGCGCTGGTCACCCGCCCGGTCCGAGAGCCCTGAAGGGATCTGAAGGGCTTGGTCCCCCGTCGGGGATCACGAAGCGCGTCGCTGCGCGCGGATCACTCCGTGATCGCGCGCAGCGCTGATCTCTCGCTAGCCGAGCTACTCTGCATTCAACGGAGTAGCCACGGTTCGGCGCGCTTGCGGGAGAACCTGGGCGACGGCTTTCTTTATCAGAAGAACCCATTTTTCCGGCGCATGCGCGACGCCGCGTTGCGGCGCTCGATTGGCTTCACGCTCCGCGATCCGGGAGACTACTTCGCGTTTCCGTTGGTCGCGCTGGATACCGTGCTGCGTACGCGCCAAGTGCCGTATCGCGCCAACTACTCGGCGCTCTCGGCCTTCGAGCGCTCTCGGCCTGGGTTCTTCACGCTCGCGGATTTGCGGCTCAATCGCCCGCAGCCGAACTACGTGCTGCACGAGTCGGCGCACGCGGTGGCGTTCCATGAGTTATTTGGGCGCCCGCGGGACGTCGCGGGCGCGCTCAGCGATCCGGCCAGGCTCGTGCGTGTGGTGCTCGGCGAGGCGTACGCGATGACAACCGAGTATTTTGCGGCGTGCGCGGTGTCGGGGCCGCTGCACGACTGGTTCTTCTCGATCAACTCGTATCGGCATCGCACGCCGGCGAAGAAGGCCGTCGGACAGTTCGTTGATCAGCTTGGGCTACCGCTCTTGGTGTGGCTGGTGCTGGTGGCGTTCTTGGAGAACAACTTTTTCGTCGAGAGCTTTCCGCGCGCCACGCTCGAGCGCGCGCTCGAGCTGTCACCGTTGCGCGCGAAAGCTCAGCTCTCGAACCCGGATAAAGCCCGTTTATGCCGCGCATTGTCGCAATTGATGGTCATGGATCCGGAGTTCCGCGAGGACACCGCGCGGCTATTTCTGACCATGCACGGCTATGGCCGAAACATCCGGCGCGTGCTCGGCACTGATCCGCTCGAGCTGATCGCGGCAGATCGCGGCGTTGCACCGAAGCTCGCTGCGCTCGTTCGAATCCTGGGCCACTAGGACAGGAGCTGGTACGTCAGTCCGCGCGTTTGGCGGGACCCAAACATGCCCCCTGTTGCCACGGGGCGTGCAGGGCGCTAATTGTGCGCGCAATGTTTCGTGGGATGTGGCTGATGTCTTTGCTGGGCCTTACGCTGACTGGGTGTGCGGCAAATTTGGCGGCGGCGAGCTCCGGGCAGCTCGGGTGTCCGGAGCACGACATCACAATCTCTGACGATACAGACGACTACAGGGGTACGCGTACCTGGACTGCGGAGTGCGGCGGGAGGCGATACTTCTGCTCCGCCGTCCTCATTACAAATACCTCCGGGCAACTCAACTGCACGGAACAGACAGATCCCAAACGAGCCAGCGCCTCGCCAAGCGCCAGCGTGCCGGCGAAGCCCGCCGTGAGGGAAGCCGCCAAAGAGCCGCCCAAAGGCGCCGCCGGCTTCCTGTTTGGCGCCACTGCCGAGGAAGGGTCCAGCGTTTGCACGACCTCCGGTCACGAATGGAAGGCAGGAGCTGCAGATCACTACACCTGTTCGGGAGCTCCAAGCTCGATTGGCTTTCCCGCCACAGTGACTGTGCGGTTCTGCGCCGACAAGCTGTGCGCGGTGGCGTTACAGGTCGACGCCGCGCACCAATGGATGAGCGTGTACGCGAAGCTCAGCGAAGCCCTAACTCAGAGATACGGGAGCCCTGCGAGCTCCGTAGGCGAGCTCGGCAGCGACTGCCAAACCGAATCAGCCTTCGAAAGCTGCGTGATGTCTGGCGGCATGTCGCTGCAGCGCGTCTGGAAATGGGATGCGACGAGTCACGTTTCGCTCGGGTTAACCGCCGGCGTTCAGTCGCCGCGGTTGGACCTTCTGTATGTTCATAAGTCCGTCGCGCCCGTCGCATTGTAAGTCGTCGCCGCGTCCGCAAAATTCGACACGCGTTCGACACGGGCAACTGCGACACGTAAGCCGGTACCAACACACGGAAGCGGGTCATCTGGTGGTTTCCGCTCCGCGCGCGCGAGGTCGTGCTTGAGGAACCACTCGTGCACGGACCGCCACTTTGATCGCGGCGGCGCCCCCGACGTTGACCGCCTCCAGTGTCTGACTCGAGGCACAGATCGCGATGTCAGGGCGTCACCGGTCGCCCGCGAGGGCCGGGGCCACCGGAAGCGTGCTCTGAGCGGCTGCAGGGAGGGAGCCGGACGGCGCGGGACCTTTCGGGGGTTCCTCTCAGGCTGTCTGTGTCCTGCACTGAACGCGCTTTTGGCGCGGCGGCGCTAGCGTCTCAACGGCTCGCGCAGGGCGTCGAAACAACGCGAAAGGGCGCGCGAGCGCGGTTGACGGTGCCATGCGC
>DATCFJ010000006.1:0-5000 GCA_036509605.1 Polyangiaceae bacterium
GGGGGGGGGCTAATCCAGGGTGGCAACGCCAGCGGAGCAAACGCTGGCTCGAGCGCAGGGGGTGACGGCAGCTGCGGCGATCCAATGTTTTGCAACTCGCAATGCGGCCCCGGTCTCACCGACGCTTGCGGCATTGCGCACACTGCCCTACCGATTGCGGATCAGAATCTTATTGCGACGGCGTCAGCCACGCCTGCGCTTGCATGCCGATTCCGCTGTCGAACTGGTGCACAAGACGTTGCGGCCCGACTCAAGACAATTGTGGTAACGACGTCAATTGCGGAGCGTGTGCGGCCGGCATTTGCTCGGCTGGATCCTGCAGTAGCTGCGTGCCAGCCGATATCTCGGACTCGTGCGGAGGCAAGCCCTGCGGCATGCAGAAAAACAATTGCGGGCAGACGGTGCTCTGCGGGCCTTGTCCCTCGACGCAAATTTGCGGGGACTTCCACTGCTGCGACACGCTTGCGACTACCTGCGGAGGCAAGTGCGGGACGGTTCAGAGCAACTGTGGGGAGCTTTTCGCGTGCGGTAGCTGCAAGTGACGCCACGCAAACCTGCTGCAGTGAGCAGGAGCGTGTCGTGCGAGCGCGTAGTGCGAGAAATCCGCGCGCTGGCGGTGACGCTGAGTCGAGCCGGCGCAAGGACATTTTTGTGACGGGATCCGTACGCCTGTGAAGGGCATTGCGCGGGTTCGGGCAGCCAGCTGGCCCCGCCCGGCATCGTCGGCAGACCGGGTTCGCATTTTTTCGGCACCCCTAGCGCTCGCGGGGACCATGTCCTGCCTCGCGGGCCCGGTGGGATGCAAGGCGCGGGTTGTTGCATCGATCGCGCCCAATGTGGCGTCAGCAGAGTCGCAGCTCGCGCCGCGTGGGGGGCCCTCGGGCTCCGGCGGCTCTCCGGCTTCGACGTCTGGCTCGAGCGGTTCGCCGGGGTCGGCCGGCCTCGGCGACGCAAGTCTCACGGCGACGCAGGGCGATCGCGACCAAGGCGCCGCGCAAGGCCTTTGCGAGGTCGCAACCCGCATCACCGAGCAAGCCGTCGAGAGCGCCACGGCGTCGGCCAAGCGCACCATGCGCAAGCTCATGGCCGAGCACGAGGACCCGTGGTCGGCCGAGCTTGACGAGTACCGTAGGCAGATTGCCACCGAGTTGGATGCAGGCGATGCCGCCGCGGTCGAGCACCTGAGAAACGTCGTCGAAAAGCTCGAAAGCTCGCGGGCGCCACCTGCGCATCTCGAGCCTTCACTACCAAGCGGCCTCGACTGCGTCGCAACCACGAACGGGGCGTGGGCCGTCGTACTCGACCGCGCGCAGCTCAGCCCTAATAGCGACGGCGACTGGACCCCACCGTGGCTGCTCGATGGGCGCCTGGTGCTCGTGCACGTTGCACCTGACCAGACGATAGCGAAGGCGCCGATCCAAACCTTGATGCAGGCCCAAAGGATCGGCGGCCCGTTCTTTGGTGAGGCCTTTCGCTCGGAGGCGGCCAATTGCTGCGACTGGGTGTTCGGCGGGCTCCACGGCATCAGCGTGCCGTTTGATTTTGACGGAGATCGTGCGCCGGAGATCCTCGTCGCCGCTGCCAGAAGCCACGAGGGGAGCCACGACGAATCGCGCGTGCTCTTCACATTCAAACATGGTCGCGTCGAACCGTATGCGCCAGCCAAACCATACACTTTCTCCGAGGTGAGAGACGTAACTGGCGACGGCCGCCCCGACCTGGTTTTGGACGAATTCTTCGACGACGCGGACCAATGCGGCAGTGGCTTTCCGGCGTCGAGTTCTGGTCCGGGCTTCATTGCGCACTCATTGCCCGACGGCACCTTCTCAACCGACGACGCCGCGGCGCGCGTACATGGCAAACATCTATGTCCGGAGCCCCCCAAGAAACTCGTCACCCTCGACGACGTCGTTTGCGCCAAGCTCTGGGGCCGCACAGAGAGTGAGCTCATCGCAACTATCGAGCGTGAATACATGCCGTGGGATTGCAAAGCCGAGATGTCGGGCGCGCCGCAAAAGCCACGGGCGAAGGCCGACTACACGCTCTTGCGCAACGGCGCGTCGGCGCGCGTGCCATTCGTGCTCGCTCAGTAATTGTGGACCAGCCTCGAACCCGAAGGGGTGAAGGGGTGGGCTTTCGCGAGCACCGCAGCGGAGCGTACTGCCTGTACGACGCCCTCCAGGTGTGGCGCACGCCAACCGGAGCGCAGCGAAAACGACGCTTTACGTGACACCCGACTCGCTTCGAGCTTGGCGGCGCGCCACTCGCGTAGAGCGCTCCACGTGCCTCGAGCTCCTGCGGCAAGCTCTGTGCGGCAATCGTAAAGACGGCGCCCCTCAGAGATTCGTGCCCACATTTCCGATCGAAATGCTGGGACCGAAGATGAATGCGTCGCGTCGACCGGGATCCGTTCCCGAGTTGGAGATGCTCTCCTCGAACCAGCCGTGAAGGTTGATCGAGGCCTGTGTCGGTGAGGCGCGGTTGGCGATAGGCACGCTGATCCCAAGTCCGCACACCGCACCGACCTGGGTCAACGATTGTCCGGTGTCGCCTGTGGCGTTGGCGAGCCCGATCGCCATGATACCGGCTTCCAGACCCAAGAAGCCTTCGTGGCCGTCCGAGTCGAGCCACGTCAACCGCGACAGCACGCCGAAGTTCAGCGTGAGTACCCCGCTGTGGTGAGCATCACCGAACCGGTACAAGCCAGTCGGGATGGCCGTCGTCGCGTACAGACGGGCGTGCCCAGTCCCCAAAATTGCTGCCCATTTCACTTCGGGCACACCGGTCTGAATCTCGAGTGCGTTAACATAGTGCGCTTCGTCCGCCGCGTGCGAGAGCCTCACGAGGACGCGGTCGAAGGGCTGCTTCACGCCTTGGATCCACGCAAACAACGGCTCGGGACCGGGACGAAGCACGATCGTCGAAGACACGTGCGCATCGCCGCGCGACGAGCCATCCGCGTCCATCACATCGATGTCGAGACTGAGCTTCTGCGTGCCGAACTCTCGGGACAGGCGCTCACGGTGAAAGATGACCCGGCAACTGTCACGCAAATCGAACGGCAGGTGCGCTTGCACGCCGGGCATGACACGCACAGTCCCACCGAGCCCCGCGCCGCACACGAGCTCTGCGAGGGGATGCAGACCCATTGCGGAGCGCCCGAAGGGCGCGGTTACGTTCGCCTCGTGAATACTGCGTTGAACGGGACTGGTGAGGACGGCAAGGTCTGCGTTCGCGAAGTCGCCCGACAATGAATCGTCTCGATAGCCGAAGCGAAGCGCGGCCTGACCCGAGGTATTTGCGTCTCCGAGCACAGTGAACAGCGCGCCGCGTCGCGCCACGCTGTACGCGCCAGGTACCTCTAGCGGCACTAGGTGTGCATGACCTGGCAAAGTTCGCGCGTGGACCACCGCCGGGCGATTGTTGGGAATGAACGATAGATTCGGATGGCCGTCGATTTCGAGCTCGGCGCTCACCGCGGGAGCAGCGGCGGTGTCGACGTGCGCAATTGCCACGGCAACGCCGGGGGAATCGCGATGCACTGCGGTGATCGACAAACTCGGGGCGTCGGTGATGCCAACGCGCAGTAACGCCTCGGCTCCGGTCGAGTCCGTCTGAATGCTGAGCACATCCGCAGGAGTGCTTCCGATCGAGAAACGCAGCTCCGGTAGCTCAGTTGCGCAGCGGCCTTCGATGCGTACCACCAAACGAGCGTTCTCGACGTCGCGCAAAGGTGGAACCGAAGCGATCGACATCGGGCAATGCACGACGGCCAGGTGCGACGTGGGCGCGGGGTCGAAGCCCAGGCCCTTGGCTAGGAACACTCCCGGCATCAGCTTGAATTTGACGTCGATCGAGTTGACGTTACTCGAGAGCGTGCGCACCGCGAGCTTGTCGCGCACGATGTCGCAGCGGGCGTCACCGCAATCGACGGCTACAATGCTCTCTGCATGTGCTATCGGCACTTCCCCGCTACCGGTCGAAAGATCGATCGAAGCGTTTGACGGTAGCAGATTCGCCAAATTCACCCGCGCGGGTATTAGATTGAAAGCGTCGGAGGCAGCTTGTCGACCATCCGCATCGAACGTAACCACGTCGGCGCCGACGCGGCCGCCCGGGGGGACCCACACAAGATTGGCCCCTGGCGTCGCCGACATATTGTGCGCCACCGTCCAATTGCAGTGCTCGGCGTTCGGTTCAAGCCTGGGGCTTTGACAGATATCGATTCCAGAAGCGGCGCTGCTACGCCAGGCAACGGCTACGCCCGTTAACCGCCGGCCGCGCGCTTCGACGGATGCTTGATCGGGGGCAAAGACGACACTCGAGGCATCGATGCTCGGCCAAGGTCCGGTCGTCACCAGCTTGAGAGACGCGGTGCTTGTCGCGCAGTTCGCAGCGGTAGGCGCGATTTTCAGGTCCACGATCGAACCGACGGCCTCGGCGCGCGTTGGCGGCACTAACGCGCGCGCCTTGTCGTCGAAGACCCAGCCGCCACCGGGACTACCGCACGGGACGCGCGCTTCGCCCAACGGAATGGGGTTACCGCCCCAGGGAGCCTGAAGCGTCTCTGCGCGGGCGTTTGCGCAGAGCAGCAGCATAAGCAGCGAGACGCAACCAGAAAGCGCGAGCGCGACAAGGCGCTCCACCGCTCTAACTTCGCTATCTGATTTCATTTGACGCCTAACGTTCGCGGGCAGCCTACTCAAAAGATTCGCAGCGACAACGCCTGTACATGGACAAAGTGCCGCTCCGTGGGACGAACGCGTGTGTCATTTTGACTCGCTTGCCGCAGTCTGAATCGATGCCATGAACTATCGAATGAACGCGACGTCCGCGATCACACCGAGGCACGGCGGAATCAAAGCCTCGCTCGCGACTCTGACGCTAATGTTCATCGCGGGGTCGCTGCTGGTGGCCCCGAAGCAGCCGCCTTCGTCATTTCAGCGGCCAGGCGCGGTCGTCCGATTCAGCCACGCCCATGAACATGTCGCGAATTGCCG
>DATCFJ010000007.1:0-5896 GCA_036509605.1 Polyangiaceae bacterium
TCATCGTCGTCGGCAAGCGCACGCTCGAGAAAGACGGCTACGACGCGATCATCGTCGGTTCCGGCGTCCGCAAAGAGAAGCACACCACGAAGGCGCTCGCGGGCGCGTTTAAGAAAGCCGGCGTCGAGCCGCGCCGCACGCTGCGCGAGCTGCGTTGCTCGGCCGAGTTTGCGGCTTCCGTCGAGGTCGGCACGGCCTTGAAGGTCGATCAACTCTTCGAAGCCGGTCAGTTCGTTGACGTGCAAGGCACGACCAAGGGTCGCGGCTTCACCGGCGTTATGCGCCGCCATCACTTCTCTGGTAACGTCCGTACCCACGGTACGCACGAGTACCGCCGTCACGGTGGTTCCATTGGTACCAACATGACTCCGGGTCGCGTCAAGAAGGGCATGAAAATGCCGGGGCAGCACGGCAACAAGACGCGCAGCGTGTTGAACCAAAAGGTCGTCAAGGTCATTGCCGAGACGAACCTGATTCTGATCCACGGCGGCATCCCCGGTTCGCGCAATGGCCTGGTGTTTGTGCGCGGCGCCGTGAAGAAGCGCGGCGGCAAGGCCAGCGCGTAGTTCTGTTCGAGCGGCTGTTTCCCGCGTTCCGCGCTGAGCGGATCCTGCACGATCAGGGTGGCTTGTTGGTTGTCGACAAGCCACCCGGTGTCGTCGTGCACGGCGGTGACGAACAGCAGGCAGGAGATCTGGTCTCGCGTTTGAAGAGCGTGCTGCGCGCGCGCGGCGAGAGCGATTACCTGGGCGTGCATCAGCGTTTGGACGTCGGCACTTCAGGTGCGCTGGCATTTACTCGCGATCCGGCGCTAAACGCCGCTATCGCCGAGCAAATGCAGAGCCACGCGGTGGAGCGCGCGTACGTCGCGGTGATCGCGTATGGGCCGGGCAAATCCACCTTGCGCGAGTCGGGCTCGCTCGAACAGCGCCTGGAGACCAACAAAGGTCGCACGCGCGTGGTGAAGACCGGCGGGCAGCGCGCCTTCACCAACTACCGGGTTCTCGAGCGCGTACGCGACCGCGCCCTAATCGAGCTGCGCCCGGAGACCGGGCGCACCCATCAGCTGCGTGTCCAGCTGGCTCACGCCGGCGCCCCGATAGTGGGGGACACCCAGTATTCTGGCGCGCCCGCCGAGCGGCTGTTCCTACATGCGCGAGATCTGGCGTTCAAGACTCCCGCCGTGCGCTGCTGCGTCAAAGTCCCCGACTCGTTCAGCGACGCGCTGCACGCTCGCGCACCGAGCCTCGGCTCAGCCGAGCGCTTGCGCGCGGCGCTGGCCGACGCGGGTTGCCTGCGTGCGCCGCTGACTGCCGTTACGGACGCATTTCGCATCGTCAACGATTTGGGGGATGGCTTGCCGGGCGTGTGTGTCGACCGCTACGGGGACTTTGCGGTGCTCTCGCTAGCTAGCGACGAAGCCAGCGCGCGTAGCCAAGAGCTGGCAGATTTGCTGCTCGAGTACGGCGCACGCGGCGTGTACCAAAAGCAGCGGGCACGCGCGGATTTGCGTCGTGAGACGCACACTGAGCTCGCGCCCAAAGAGCCCGTCCGGGGCACTCCCGTACCGAGCGAGCTCACGGTTCAAGAGGGCAACGCGCGCTTTGCAGTCACCTTGGATGAGGGCTTGTCGTGCGGCCTTTTTCTCGACCAGCGCGATAACCGCGCGAGAATTGCAGCGTTTTGTGGCGGTCGCAAAGTGCTCAATCTGTTTTCGTACACGTGCTCGTTCAGCGTGTATGCCGCGTTGGCTTCGGCCGAGCGCGTCACGAGCGTCGATCTGTCCGGCCATGCCTTGGCGCGTGGTCGCCAGAATTTTGCGTTGAATGGGCTGGATCCCGACGCGCACTCGTTCGTGCAGACGGACGCGCTCGAGTGGCTCGTGCGTGCGGGCAAGCGCGGCGAAAAATTCGGCATGGTGATCTTGGATCCGCCGAGCTTTTCGACCTCCGGCAAGGGCAAGACCTTTCGCGTCGCAGACGGCTATCAGCGCGCGCTGTCGCTCGTGTTCGGCGTCCTCGAGCCAGCCGGGCGCGTGCTCGCCGTGACCAACCACCGAAAGACATCGCCGCTCGCGTTTCGCAAGATCGCACACGACGCCGCGCGCGAAGCAGGTCGCGAAATCACGCAACTCAAAGACTTACCCTCGCAACTCGATAGCCCTCCGGGACCGAATGGGCCGTTCCCGGCCAAGAGCGTGCTAATCACCCTTAGATGAGCGTCACATGAGCGGTCGCAAGGGTAACCCCTACGAAAAGCCCGACGCGCGCACGAAGGCCGCAAAAGAGCAGGGCTTTCCTGCGCGCAGCGTGTTCAAGCTCGAGGAGATCGACCGCCGCGTGAAGTTGCTCCGCGGCGGACAACGAGTGCTCGATCTGGGCGCGGCTCCTGGCTCTTGGTCGCTGTACGCGAGCCAGAAGGTGGGCGCAGGCGGGCGCGTGTTGGCCATCGATCTACAGGAGATCCGTCAGGCCTTCGCGCCCAACGTGACGGTCGCGCAGGGGGACGCTCTGACCCTCGAAAACGAAACCTTGGCCCAGTTTGCGCCGTACGACGTCGTGCTGAGCGACATGGCGCCCAACACCTCGGGCAACAAGATGCGCGATCACGCGTACAGCTTCGAGCTGTGCATGCGCGCCATGGATGTGGCCGCGGCGCTCGGCAAAGCTGGCTCACACTTCGTCGCCAAGATCTTCATGAGTGAGGACTTCCCGCAGGCGCGCAAGGCGGCCGGGGAACGCTACGAACGCTGCCAGGTGATTCGCCCCGATGGCACGCGCCAGCAGAGCTCGGAAGTGTTCATCGTCGGAATGGGCTTGAAAAAGCCTGCTAAAGACGCCTGAGCCCCCCCCCAAAAATCAGAATGCGCTGTGCCCGGTCAGCGCCTTGCCCAAGACCAAGGTGTGGATCTCGTGCGTGCCCTCGTACGTGTACACGCTCTCCAAGTTGAGCATGTGACGGATGGCCGGGTACTCGAGCAGGATCCCGTTGGCGCCGAGCAGCGCGCGCGAACGCCGCGCGCAGTCGAGCGCGACGGCCACGTTGTTGCGTTTGCACAGCGAAACCTGCTCCGGCAGCAGCTTGCCGAGCTGCTGTTTCAAGCGCCCGTAGTGGAGCGCAAGCAGATCGCCTTTGACGAGCTCGGAGGCCATGTGCACGAGCTCGGCTTGCACCAATTGCTTGGAGGAAATCGGCACGCCGAATTGCACGCGCTCGCCCGTGTAGGAGAGCGCGGCGTCGAAGCACGCCTTGCCCGCGCCAATCGCGCCCCACGCGATACCGAAGCGCGCTTCGCTCAAGCAACGGAGCGGCGCGCCCAAGCCGCGCTTGCCGGGCAGCAAATTCTCCTTCGGAACGCGGCATTCATCGAGCACGATTTCGCCGGTCTCGCTGGCGCGCAGGCTCATTTTGCCGTGAATGCGTGGCGTCTCGAAGCCCTTCATGCCACGTTCGACCAAGAAGCCAGAGACCGACTCGGCGCTGTCATCGAGCTTGGCCCAAACTACGGCTACGTCCGCGAAGGGCGCGTTGGTGATCCACATCTTCGTGCCCGAGAGCACGTAGTCTGAGCCGTCGCGGCGCGCGTGTGTCTTCATGGATGCTGGGTCGGACCCACTATCGGGCTCGGTCAAACCGAAGCAGCCGATGCACTCGCCGCGGGCCATGCACGGCAAAAAGCGCTCCTTCTGCGCTTCGTCGCCGAAGGCGGAGATGGCATACATGGCGAGCGAGCCCTGCACGCTGACGAAGCTGCGTAGGCCGCTGTCCCCGTACTCGAGCTCCTGCAACACGAGGCCGTACTCGACCGGGGTCATGCCCGCGCAGCCGTGACCTTGGATGCTCGCGCCGAGCAGCCCGAGCGCGGCCAGCTCGCCAATCAGGTCTCGAGGGAAGGCCTCCTCCTCGAACAGCTCCGCCGCGCGCGGCAGGTAGCGCTCGCGCACGAAGCGGCGCACGGCCTGCTGCATCAGCAGCTCTTGCTCGCTGAGCTGGCTGGCGAGCGCACTGAGTGACTCCAGCGATTCTGCTGCCATCCGCCAATATACCACGCAGCCGATTGAGGGTCACTCGCCGGGTGAGTAACCCACACTGTGGGAGGCTCTTCATGGATCGCGCGTCGCCGCTCGAGGTACCGTTTCCCGCTGCCGGTTAGCGATCTTTGTAGCAATGTGCCGAGCACCAAAGCAATTCCGAGCGTGCAACTGATTGTGCGCGCGACAGCGAAGCCGAATGTTATCAACCACTGCATCGCCCAGCACTGCCCAGGGCTCAATGTGGTCGAGCTCTAGGAACGCCGTAGCCGGGCATCGCCGCCCGTCCTCCGACACGAACGAGCATCGCCCTTGATCCCGAAGGTACACGGCGCGCCTGACTGCGGCGGGTACGTGGCGACTGTGCTTACTGGTCTTCGAGGATCTGGTAGCTATACGCGCGGATCTTCCTCGGGGTGAACCTGCTGCCGCTACAACTCCGCCTGGCGGAGTCGCGGCGTTCCCGTTGCACGGCCTTGGTCCGACCGCGAAGGGCCGTGCCTCTTCGTGTTTCACGAAGCTCGTGAGCACGAGCCGCATCAAGCTCGAGAGGTCATTCTTCGGCAAACGATGACTTGCGAGGGCGCGTGCCCGCTCGATCAGTGCCCGAAGCCCTGCGTCAGCCGTGAAGTGAACGCCGAAGCGATCGACGGAGAGAGCCTCGAGCTCACGCCGACGCGGAGGTGTGGCAGCTCCGGCTTCGGATGGTCCCGTCGTATCGAGACCATGATTCTCGAGGATTTCTGATGCTTTCGCGGCCGCTGCCTCCTGGCGCTGGATGGTGTCGCTTGGCTGCGCTGAAGCCTCCGCTTGGGTCTGCTTTCGTTCTGGTACGTGCGCGCGTCCCGGGAGCCGACGGATCTGCTCTCGAACGTCAGGTTTGGGAAACCGTGCCGCGAGCAATTCCTCGACTTGTCGTCGAGTCTTGCGACGGCAGGCAGCAAAAAGCTCGGTCGCGTTTTCCAGGTTGAGGTGTGGGGCCAGCCCGCACAACGCCGAGAGATGAAGATCGCCTCGCGCGACCAACTCGAATGCCTCCGGAAAATATCGGCATACGCGAGCCGCCGCCACGCGTCGCCCCGCCGCTCCCTCGCTCATGCCGAGCGCCTCGACGCAGTATGCGAACGACGAGGAGAACCCGAGCGTCAAATGGAGCATTCGCTCTTCGAGCTCTGCCAAGTGCGCGAGCAGATCGCCGGTGAGCTCATTGCTGCGTTGCACCAGCTGCGATAGACCCGCCACGAGCTCATCATTCTTCATGCTCAGCAATTGAAATCGGTTGCTCATGCCTCCGGTCTATCACGGGTTTTCTCGAGGCTCACAGTTGATGATACAGCCGTTTTCGTGGCTGAAACGCGTTCAGAGCGAACATGAATGCGAAGCCGGTGTATGGCGAAACCTCGCACGACCAACCATCAACTTTCGCGTGACTCTCCACCAGAGCGCCGCCACTCTGCAGAAACCTGTCAACATCAAATCGACGCAGCAACGGAAAAAAATAGGGCGGACGAGAGAGTTGAGGCGCGCCGCCACCCCGCGTCTCCGCCACGCCGCCCACGCACGCGCCTCAACTCTCGAGTACGCACACGCGCCGCCGCCAACATGCCAAGTCGCACTGACGTTCCGACGGCGCGGCTCCAAAACAACCTGCCGCGCGCCGCGATCTCCGCGCTTGCCCCGTCACGCTGTGTAACCCGCCACGCCGCTCTCGGACGTGCCAACTCCGCCTGGCGGAGTTCCCCGACCCGCACGGGCGCGTTCCGCGAGTCGTCGGCCCCCCGCGACCGGCGGATGCCGGGCGCTTGGCGGGGCCGGCCGCGCGGAGCGCCGATTCGGGGTGCCCGAGCGCGTGGCAGCGGCGAGCG
>DATCFJ010000008.1:0-9841 GCA_036509605.1 Polyangiaceae bacterium
TCGCAGGAGTCGATCCACTCCTCGATGTTGCCGACCATATCATAGAGCCCCTCGTAGTGGCCCTGGCAGTTCGCGAACGACTTCACATCCGCCAAATCACCGAAGCCGGCCTGCTCGTTGCAGTAGCCGTCTTTCGCATACGTACCGTACGGGAACTCGTCGGCATTCGGTCCGCCGCAGGCCAGGTACCACTGGCTCTTCATGACGTTGGTGGTGTCTGGAGCCGTATCGACGCTCGGGTCAGTGCCCTTCAGCGCGCCGCCGCCGATGGCGCCGCACAAGCGCTTGTCGGCCCAGGCGCAGTATGCCGCCGCGTCGCAGAAGTCGATGTTCACGACGGGCCAGTTGGCGTGCGTGTTCACTTCGCTCGCCGCATAGGACTTGTTCCAGGCACACGCGGCGCGTTGTCCTGTGTAGTCCGTGCCCTTGGCTGTTTGGAAGAGCTTGTATTCTGCCGACGTGACTTCGGTGCTGTCGATGTAATACGGCTTGGCCGCGTCCGTGACTTGGACCATGTCTGGACCGCGCACGACGCACTTGTTGTTCTCGCAGGTCGGAGTCGGCGCCGCGCACGGGCACTGGCTTGCTGTGCCGCCGCTGCCCGCGCTGCCGCCGCTGCCCGCCGTACCAGCGCTTCCTCCTCCGCCAGCTCCCGATTTGCCGCCGCCGCCCGAAGCTCCGCCGCTTCCGGCGGCGTTCGTGGTGCCCCCGGTTGCCAGGGCTGGGCTGCCCGCGTCGCCACCGGCGGGCGCGCCCGCGTTCGCCGCGCCGCCGGCGTGTGAGCCAGCGCCCGGCATGCTCGTCTTGCCCGCGCCCGACGTGTCGGCGCCGGCCATGGCATCGGAGCCGGCAGTGCCGTCGTTCGTGACTTCTGTGTCGCTGATGCCGACTAGCTTCTCGCAGCCGCTAGCAATTAGAAGCAAGCCGCTCAGGGCTGCTATCACGTGCGGCACACGTCGGAATCGCGATCGAAGCACCGTTTGAGTCATCAGTAGTCTCCTCGCAGCCAAAGGCCGCCACCGCTTGCGCCGAGCACGGGCACGAGCTGCACTGAAGCGCGTGCCGTACGCGGGGCTTGGCGCGCCCCCGTGCCTGCCTCGCTCGTGTGCTTGGGGCTCAGAATCAAGTACGTGCCCACACCTGCGGCGATCAAGCCGACACCGAAGCCGATATCACTGATCAACGCGGCGCTGCTCGCGTGGTCACTCGCGGTCTTCGCGTCAGCCGTGCAGCCGCCGACGCAGTCGTTCTTTCGCTTGCTCCATTCGGAAAAGGCGTGCAGCCCAAAATAGCTGCCCACGCCCACGCCCACCACGCCAGCGCCAAGCAGCACGTAGCCTACGGTGCGTGAGCCGTTGCCTTGGGCAACCTCGCTCGGAACGGCCTTCTTCTCTACGTCCTGATCAACGGGGCGCGCGGGCGCCGCACCAACAAGGACGGGCGCGTCTTCCAACTTCGGGATGGTCAGCGTGGTCGATGGGCTCGACCCGGCGATCTCGAATTGCTTGTCGTACGTCACCTTGCTCGGCGCCGAAGCAGCCAGCTCGTGCGGCCCTGGATCGATCGGCACGCCCACGTTCCACGCTGCCGAGCCGAGCTCCGCGCCGTCGAGCAGCACTCTGAGCCCGGGCGTGCTCGCGTCGCTCGAGACCGCAATCGTGATCTTGGACAGCTTGGGTTCGATGGTGGCGATGTGCTTCTTCGCGTAGTCGACGCGCTCGTGTCGCCCGTCGCGTTGCGCTTGGACTTGCGCTTCCTTGAAGCTCGACCACGCCGATGCGAGCTTGCCTTGCTTTTCGTAGCACTCGGCTAAGTTCAGCAGCGTGCCGCCGCCCGCGTCGAGATCGTAACTCTGCTTGAATTTCGGGCAGGCTTGATCGAGCTTGCCCTGCTTCATCAAGTTGCGCGCTTCTTCGTACAGCGCCTCCGCGACGGCGGGGTTAGCGCTAGCGTCAGCGCGCGCGTGCCTTGGAGCCACTGCGCACGCAAGTGAGAGCCCTGTTACTGCCCACGTCGATAGCTTCAGTCTTCCGATTCCCACGCACCACTCCTGTGTCGCCGAGCCCGTGGCGATTGTACACCACGAGCGCGGCAACTCAGGGGCGAGTCTGGCTGATTACGGGTGAGGAGGCGCGCCGCCCGGCATTCCAGACCCGAAGTGGTGGGCGTTCGGGTGATCCGCGTCGGAGCTGCCGGGCTTTTTGGCGTCCGCCGGGGCTGCTTTTTGGAACTTCTTCGGTTCCGCAGTGGCCCACTCGGTGGCCCAGGAGCTGATGCTCCAGATCTGCTCGTTGCCGCTGACCTTGGCCCAGTGGCTGGAGCCCTCGGCAGTCGCGCCGAACTTGATCTCGCGCTTAGCGCCGTCCTTGAGCGAGATCGTGAGCGTCGCCAGGGGCTTGTCTAGACCAACGTCAGCGTCGGTCTTGCTCGCCTCGGCGAAGTTGTCGGCGCTGAGCGCCTTGTAGGCGCGCAGCAGGTCGACGGGCTTCGAGTCGTCGTAGTCCTTGATCGGCCCGGCGCTGCCGTCTTTCGCGGGCTTGAACTCGTTCTTGGTAGCCTTGCCCTTATCGAACGCGAACTCGAAGCTACCGTGCTCGTTCTCGATCGTGACGTTGGTGACGTCCGTCTCTTCGAACTTCCACAGCGACATGTCGCGCCAGCCCTTCACGTCGCGCGCGTACAAGTAGCTCGAGTAGCCCTTGGTCGCGTACACGCCGTCCTTGCCGCCAATGCGCGTCATTTGCCCGCGGCCGCCGCTCTCGCCGAAGTACATGTCGAGTGCAACGCCGTTGCCCTTGGAGAACACCGCGTGCAGCGCCTTGTCGTCGGAGAGCTCGAATTTTCCGTAATTGGCCTTGCTCGAGTCGATCAGCTCAGTCACCTTGAGCGACTTCAAGTTGTCGAGTAGCGACTTCACGTTGGCTTGATTGGCTGCGGCGTTGACCGGCTTGGTGAGCTTCCAGTCCTCGCCGGTCTTGGTTAGCTCGACGTCGATCGGCGCGCCCGCGTCGCCCGCAGGCTTGCTGATCGTGATCTTGTCGATCTTCTTCAGGTCGTCGTCGCTGAGCTCGATCTTTGGTAGCGCTGCCGCTTGCCCCGACAGGGTGTACGACTGCGCTTCCTGGGCGTCTTTCTTGTTTTGCAAGAACAGCGCGCCGCCGAGAACGGCGAGCACGCCCAGCGAGATGTACAGTTTGTTTTCGGTGCTGAGTGCCATGACTGTGTTCCCGAGGCTCAGATCTTGAGCAAATCGCGTTGAGCTTGGCGTTGGCGCCAGCGCAGGAGGCCGAAGGCGGCGAACAGCACCGGCACTCCGAAGGTGAGCGTCCACTGCACGTTGGTTTGCGTCGATTTACGCGCTGAACGGTATTCCTCGTCCTTGCGCTTGCTCTCTGCTTCGTCCTCTGTGGCCGCGAACTTCGGCTTCGAGATGTTCGAGTAGGTCAGGTTCGGATCGCCGATCAGCTTGGCGCTGGCAGCGACCAGATCCGAATCACCCGCCATCCAGTCGAGCGTGTTCTTGAGCGAAAGGATCGTGCTGGTCAGGTACTTGGTGTACGGCTGAGCGAACATCAGCAGCTGCGGATCACCACCTACGGCTCCGAACATCTGGAACTGGCCGCCGAGCTCGGGACCGTTGCCCGCGTACGCGAACGGGTTGGTCAAAAACTCGCTCGAGGAGATGACGAGCACGCGCGATTCACTGGGCGCGCGATCGGCGGGCTTGATGTCGTCGCCGGGGTTACCCGTGAAAGCACTCCTGAGCTTACCGACCGCGGTCGCCGCGATCACGCGCTGCTCTTGCGGAGGCTTCGGGTCCCAGTGCTCGCGCAGCTTCATGTCGACGGTGTCCGACGTGACCACGCTGGTGGCCGGTGTGGTGCGCGCCACAGCGGAGATTTTCACGTCAGCCGGTTGCTTGCTCTTGTCCAGCGTGAGGCTCGACGGGAACGGGAAGATCGCTTCGTCCATGCGGAAAAAGCCGGCGAAGGAGTTGTCGAGCAACTTATTGTTCTCGCCATCGAAGCGCGGATCGGCGACCACGTGTGCGATGGCCGGGTGCCGGATCCAGGTCACGCCGCCCTGCGTCGGCACGCCGATGCGGAACTGCGCGCCGTAGTCGAACACGGCGTCCTTGTTCATCTTGATGCCGTAGCCGGTCAGAAGCTTGTCGAGGCCGTGCAGGTTCAACGACGCATTCATGGTCGCGTCGTTGGCCTTCATGGTCACGGCCGAGGCGTACACGACCAACGATTTGCCGCCGAGCATCAGGAACTCGTCGATGCGACGCAGCTCCTTCTCGTCGTAGTCCTTCTGCGGCTCGGTGATGATCAGACCGACCAGATCCTTGTCGATAGCGCTCGCGCCGCCCTTCAGGTCGACTTCCTCGAGCTTGTAGAAGGGAAACGCCTGCTCGATGATGCCCTGCATGCTGGGGCCTGCGCCCTGCTTGCCTTGCTTGGCCACCAAGTTCGCGTCGCTGAGCTTGAGCTCGTCCTTGCCGGTGATCACGCCGACGCGATGCTTGATGTTGTCGGCTTTGTCGCGAATTTCGCGGATCTTGTTGGTGATCCAGAACTCGAGGCCTTCGGCCTGCATGATCTGCGGGATGACGGCCTTTTCGCTGCCGTACTTGAGCACGAGGCCCATGTAACCTTGAGTGATCGAGGCTTGATCTTCACCTGTTTGGTTCGTCTCACCGAACGGGGTCTCGGTCAGGCCGGCTTCCTTGGCCTGGGCGCGCAGCTCGTCCGTGTTCGGCTCGATGATGGTGAACTTGAACTTGCCGCCGCCCGCTCGCTCGTACTCTTTGAGCAGGTCGGTCAGGTCGCGTACGAAGGCGTCGAGCTGTGGCAGGCCAGTCTTCACGTAGGCATCGACCTGAATGGTGCTGTTCAAGCCGCGGATCAAGCGCCCGCTGCCCGCTGACAGCGTGTAGCGCTCGGTCTTGGTGGTGTCCCAGCGCTTGTAGGCTTTCGCGCCCAGCACGTTGGCGACGATCGCGATGGCCGCGATCACGAGGATGTACAGGCCGGTTTGAGCGGCCGCTTTACGGCGATGTTCTTGGGTAGCCATGGCTCATGCCCACTTTCGGCGCTCGAGCGCCCGGAAAGCCACCATCAGCGAGAGCGCGGTGACCGAGAGGAAGAAGACCACGTCGCGCGAGTCGACGAGGCCGCGCCAAAAATTGCTGAGGCGCGATTGAAAGCTCACGTAGTTGAGCAGAATGGCCAGCGTCCCGCCGGCCTTGCTCGCTAGATCACCGAACAGCCAAAGCGCGCCCAGCACGAAGAACGTGATGAAGAACGCGACCGCTTGGCTCTCGGTGAGCGCGCTGATCAGCAGACCCACCGCGACCGCTGCGGCGCTGAACAGAACCATGCCCAAGTAACCGCTGGCCACCGGCCCCGCATCGAGCGGACCCAGGTTCCACGGCCATTTGAACATGATGATCGGGTAAGCGAGCGTCGACAGCACCAGGACCAACACCAGGCCCAGGGCGCCCAGGTATTTGCCGAGCACTACGTCGCTGTCTTTGACGGGCAAGGTGATCAGCATCTCGAGCGTGCCGCTGCGACGCTCTTCAGCGAGCAAGCGCATGGTCACGACCGGCACGACCAAGAAGGAGAGGCCCATCGGTGCCGACTCGAACAAGCGCGAGACCGACGCGCGGTCGAGCTGCCAGAAGCCGCCGTTCAAGAAAAAGAACATCAACCCGAGCGCGAAGAAGCTCAGGCAAATCACGATATAGGCGATGGGGGAGTCGAAATAAGAGCGAAATTCGCGCTTGGCGATGATCAACATCGGAGACATGGCTCAGTTCTTCCCTTTGGACTTCACGTCCTCTTCTTCGTCCTCGTCGTCTTCATCGTCCGACTCTTCGTCTTCGTCGATGTCGGAGCCGGCCGCGGCTGCCACCTCTTCTTCGTCCTCGTCGCTCTCTTCGTCGGCCGCGGCCCAACCGGCGCCCCGGTCGAGCTTCTCGTCGCCGCGCGTCAGGTCGCGGAACACGGCGTCCAAGCTCTGCGCGTCGCGGCGTAGCTCGAGCAGCGTCCAACCCTTGGCGACCATCAGCCGGAAGATCTCGGCGCGAATGTCCGAGTCCTGAGCGCCGCTCAGCTCGAACTTGTGTGCCTTCTCGTCCGTCGGCAGCTCGCGCACCGACTTCACGCCGCCGAGGCGCTCCAAAGCCTCTTGCGCTTGCGCGACCACTGGCGGCTTATTTCCGGCTTCAGCACGCTGTTCGTCGATCGCGACGACGTAGCGCACGCGGCCCGTCGTGCCGCGGATCTGGTCCAGCGGACCGTCGGCCACGACGCGACCCTTGCTGACGATGATGGCGCGAGCACAGGCCTCTTCGACCTCTGCGAGGTTGTGGGTCGACAGCAAAATCGTGCGATCTTTGCCGATCTCTTTGATGTACCGGAGCACTTCGGCTTTCTCGTTCGGATCGAGATCGCTGGTCGGCTCGTCGAGGATCAAGATTGGCGGATCGTGAATCAGCGCTTGGCCGAGGCCGACGCGCTGACGATACCCGTGCGAGAGCGTCGAGATGTCTTTGCCGAGCGATTGCGCCAAGCCGCAGACCTCGACCACCTTCTTTAGGCGCTTCTTGAAGGTGCTCTCATCGAGCCCGCGGATTTCCGCGGCGAACTTCAAGTACTCCCAGACGGTCATGTCCGTGTACAGCGGAGCTCGCTGCGGGAGGTAGCCGATGGAGCGACGGACCTCGAGCGAGTTGTCGAACACGTCGCTCCCGTTCACCTTCGCCGAGCCGGTGCTGGGCGAGATGAAGCACGTCAGGATGCGCATCGTCGTCGACTTGCCGGCGCCGTTGGGCCCCAGGAAGCCGACGACTTCGCCGCGCTTCACTTCGAAATTTACTTTATCCAGGGCCCGCACAGCCCCAAATCGCTTAGTCAGCCCATTCGCCTGGATCATGACGTCGGTAGCCATCCGACCTCCGTTTCGAAACCCCAATTACTGGGGAAAAATGCGGGAAAATACCCCGACCAGGAATGTTTCCGGCCGAAGGCCGCGGCATCCTAGCGGGGGCATGATCGCTGTCAACTCGTGTTCTTGTGCCCAGCCGGGGACCTCCGGCACGCGAAGAACAGAGGGAATGAGAGGATATTCCCTAACCCTGAAACAAGCGCGGTCTTGGCTCAGAAACAGGGCGGGCGGCCGGTCAGTCGGCGCTAATGCTTCGCCAGCGCGGCCTTTTCCAGGTTCGACATGCGACGCATAACTTCCTCGTGGAAGTCGTCGACCTTCTCGTGAAGGTGCCCGATCTCGAGCTCCGCTTTTAGGTTCACCTGGTACTCGATGTCGTTTCGCACGCGGTCACGAGCAACTTGACGGTTTTGGCTGAGCAGCACGAACACCGACAAGATGATGGCTTCGAGCGAGACGACCATCGTCAGCAAGCCGAACGGGAACGGATCGAAATTGCCGAAGCTCAGGTGCGCCAACGGGCCGACGTTGAGCACGATCCAGACGAAGAACAGGCCCAGATGGATGAACAGGAAGTCCAGACTGCCACTGAATTCCGAGATCCAGTCGGCGACCTTCATCACGGTCGTGCGCTTGTCCTCGGTCTCTTCGTTGATGTCGCGCGACACGCTATGCCGCAGCAATTTCGAGGTTTCACGCAAACGACGGCCGCTCGCGGTGAGCAGGCTGAACGCCGCAGCGGGACACACTCGTAAGAACTCTTCGAGATCGTCGCGGTCGACGACGACGGCATCGAGATCCTCGACCACGACGGCGGAGGCCGTGCGCGGTCCGCCATCGAGCAGCGAAATTTCACCGAAGAAGTCTCCCGCTCGAGCGGTCTCGAGCACGATGCGCTCACCGGTGTCGTTCTTGGAAAATATTTCGACGATGCCGCTGCGCACGATGTACAGCGAATCCCCCGGGTCACCGTAGCCAAACATCACGCGGCCGGCAGGTGCGGTTGTGGTTTCGACGCGCGCGGCTAGCAATGCGCGCTGTTCTTGATCGAGCAGCGAGAAGAACGGAACCTCAGCCAAGTGTTCGGGATCGACGGTCAAGTGGGCCTCGGCTGCACACTACCCGGCGGCCGGGTGTACGCGCAAATTGGGGCGTTTTGGGGGCCTGACCGAGCTTGGCCAAATACTGCGCTAGTCTCTCTGCCGAGCTACCCAAAATGTCGAACGAGGTTCACGAGGGCCAGGTACTGGCGGGAAAGTTCCGGATCGAGCGTGTGCTCGGCCAGGGCGGCATGGGCGTGGTCGTGGCAGCGACGCATTTGCAGCTGGACGAGCGGGTGGCGCTGAAGTTCCTGTTGCCCGACGCCCTCAGCAATCCCGAAGCGGTCGAGCGCTTTGCGCGCGAGGCCCGCGCTGCGGTCAAGATCAAGAGCGAGCACGTCGCGCGCGTTTCCGACGTGGGTACGTTGGAGAGCGGCTCTCCTTACATGGTGATGGAGTACCTGGAGGGACAGGACCTGGCCGGCTACGTGCACTCGAACGGCGCCATGGCCGTGCCGGCCGCCGTCGAGTTCGTGCTGCAGGCGTGCGAGGCGATTGGCGAAGCGCACGCGCTCGGTATCGTGCATAGAGACCTCAAACCCGCGAACCTGTTCGTGACGCGGCGGGTCGACGGCAGCCCGTGCATCAAGGTGCTGGACTTCGGCATCTCGAAGCTCACCGCACCGGGCGGCGGTGCGGATCTCGGCATGACCAAGACCAGCTCGGTCATGGGCTCGCCGCTGTACATGTCGCCCGAGCAGATGAGCTCGACGCGCAACGTGGACATGCGCACCGACATCTGGGCGCTGGGTGTGATCTTGTACGAGATTCTGACTGGCCGCGTGCCGTTCGAGGCCGAAACGATGCCTCAACTGTGCGGCATGATCTTGCAGGACCCGCCGCGACCGCTCCGCGATTTACGGCCTGATTTGCCGGACGCTTTGCAAGCGGTGATCTTTCGCTGTTTGGAGAAGAGCCGCGACCGCCGCTTTGCGAACGTCGCGGATTTGGCGTCCGCGCTCGCTCCGTTCGGCGCGCCCTCGGCGCAGCGTTCGGCGGATCGCATTTCGCGCGTGCTCGGCGCAGCCGGCATTCAGAGCACCCAGAATCTCGGTGTCGTGGCGACGGCTCCGTCGGACACGAATACCGCCAGCAATTGGGGAGGGTCTCAGGCTTCGAAGAAGTCGCGCGCACCTCTGTTCATCGCCTTGCTCGCTGGGCTTTTGGTGTTGGGGGGCGTGCTCGTGCTCGTCACGCGCAAGCATGTTCCGGTAGAGTCTGCGGCGGAGCCCGTGAGCGCGCCGCTGCCCGTCGCTCCCACGCCAGCCGCGCCCGCGGTGACTGCAATGACTGCGCCGCCGGCAGAACCCGCGCCGCCATCGGCGAGCGCAGCTGCCGACGTCGTGGCTTCGGCGGCGCCTGCGACGCCCGGCAAGCCCGTGCCGGCGGGGCACAAGGCCGCGGCACATGCGGCCCCAGCGAAGCCTGCCCCAGCGAAGCCTGCCCCAGCAGCAGCAGCCGCTGCTGCCGTGAAGCCGAAGCCCGCGGCTGCCGCGGCCCCTGGCATCGACCCGCTAGATGGGCGCCGCTGAGCTCAGCCGTCGCCCGAGCTGCGCGCTTCAGCGAAGTCGAGGAGCCACTGCAGGACTCGGGCCGTCCTGAACCAACAAACAAACGCGCGCTAGAGAAACGCCCTCGCCCAAGGCGAGTGGCGCAGTGCCTCAGCAGCGAAGTCCGGCCCAATGACGCCTGGCGTGCTGCGATAGCCGCCCGAATCAGCTGCTGCGATAGCCGGTCACGAGTGCCTGCGCGAGCAGTCCCCAGCCGTCGACCGCGACGAAGAGCAG
>DATCFJ010000009.1:0-8359 GCA_036509605.1 Polyangiaceae bacterium
GCACCGTGTACAAAGCCGAAATCTCCGGGGCCGAGGGGCTCGTGCACGGGATAACCATCCTGTGTGGAATCGCCAGCTGCGTGCTGTTGTGCTTGGCGTATCATCGTCACGACGTCTGGATCCCGGCCCTAGTTTTGACGCTGCTCTCGCTGCTCTACAGCTTGGTTGACGAAGCATTCCACTGGCGCCGCTACACCCGCAAATACTCGGACCGGGTTGAGATGTGGAGTCACGTTGGCATTCTCGCGGGTCACTCCACGATGATGACGGCGTGGTGGGTCTGGTTCCTTCAGGGCTACGGTGGCGTGCCCCAAACCCTGGCCGCGCTTGCAGCGCCCTCCTGACGCGAGTCTATCAACTTGCCGACGGCGAATACTGGGAACTATGTTTTGGGTCTAGCGGCTCCCTGTCAGTGGCCAGAGCACCAGCACGCCCAAGTCCCAGACCGCGTGCGCCAGGATCGGTGCGATGAGCGCGCCAGTCAGCGAGGTCAAGGCGCCCCAGATGCAGCCGCAGACCAGCGCGCACACCACTAGCAGTGGGCTCTCGAGCGGGGCCGTAGTCAGCGCGTAGGCAAACGCGAAGGCACCAATGCGACTGAGCTCGCGCGACGCGAGCGGCCATGGTGCCCCAGCATTGCCCGACCCAACGCGGAGCAGCGGCGCGCGAAACAGAATCTCTTCGCAACTCGCAATGATGACGATCAATGCGGCGCGGGCGCTATCTGAAAGCCCGACCGTGTCGAGCAAACTGAAGAGCGCGCGGGTCGCCGGCAAGACGCTAGGCCAGAACCCCGCTGCCAGGCGATACCCGACATGCGTTCCTCCTACCATCAGCAGCCCACTCAGCAAGCCGATCAGGACGTGGTTCAGTGAAGGTCGGAGCCAGACCGAACGCGCGGCACGCACGCGAATGGTCGCGAACGCTAGCAACGGCCCGACCACTCCGAATGGGAGCCAGGTGCCAAAGCGAGCCAGCACGCCGAAGGAGACGAGCCAGGCGGCGAGGGCGAGTGCCGTAATCATCGATACTCGAGATGAAGTCACTCGGCGGCCAAGGCGCGGCGAGCGGCTTCGTCGAAGGAGATCAGTTCAGGATGGCCAATGAGCGGCCAAAAGCGAGCATCCTTCGGCAGCAAATCCTCGCCAAGGCCGAGCACCAACTCGCGCGCCAAGCTGTAGTCCGTCCGAGTAACGAGCCGGAGCCAAAGCGCGGAAAGGCGCGGAGTCAAAAAAGGAACCTTGAGCGCAATGAAGCGCCGGCCGCGCAGCGCCGCGATGCGCTGGAGGATCTGTTCGCCGCTCAAGATCTCGGGGCCGGGCGCATCGAACCACTCGCTTTGATCCAACGGCAGGTCGGCCGCGGCGACCAGCGCGTCGACCACGTCGTCGAGCGCCACGGGACAGGTCCGCGAGCTCATCCACTTCGGCAATACCATGAACGGCAAACGGACCGCCAAATCGCGGACGATCTGCCATGACGCGCTGCCAGAGCCGACGACCATCGATGCTCGTAGCTCGACAGTGCGCACAGCGCCGGCTCTCAAGATCTCGCCAACCGCGAGGCGACTGCGCAGGTGCTCCGACGGGATCCCTAGGGGTGCCGGGCCGCCCAAATAGACGATCCGCTCGACGCCAGCTGCTGCAGCCGCAGCCACGAACAGCTCTGCAATGCGACACTCGAGATCGCGGAAATGCGCGGCCCCGCCGCCCATGCTGTGCGTCAGGTAGTACGCCACGCGAATGCCCGAGAGTGCACCACTGATCGCATCGGCCTGGCTCAGGTCGCAGCGGCGCCACTCGACACCATCCGAACCGGTCTCCCGGTATTGCCGGCTCGTCGCGACCACTTTGCAACCGCGAGCAACGAGCGCGGGAACGAGTGCATGTCCGATGAACCCGGTCGCGCCGGTAACGAGTATTGACCCGGATGGGCCCAATGGCTCTGAAGGTGTCGTCATGTTGACCCCAGGGTACCAGGTTCGGGTGTCACCATCTGGTCGAACGCCGAGATGGTCGACAGGCCCACCCGAGCTCGTTGACGAGAGCGACCTAGCCCCGCGTGTGCGAGCGAGGCATTCGGTCTCGCTGACTCGCGATCGCGCGCGTCGTAGCGTGCTGCCGACGCCGAGCGGCCGGCCCCGACTTGCTTCGTGTGATCACTTTCAAACTCCGAGGCGGAGCCAGCGCGGCGCGTTCCGAAACCGACGCGAACGCGCTGCACCGCCTGTTCGCGTCATGAATGCTTATGCGTCGGAGCCTCACTCGGTGCGATCACGCGGTCAATGTGCGGCGTCGGCCATGTGTGCATCCCGACAACGACGAGCAGTGATGCCCCATCGGGCTGCTCGTCGTCGCGTTACTTCACCCCGGCGAGCGAGGTGATCCGCACCAAGCAAAGTGACGGAAACGGCCGGTGTTTACGTTTGTTCTTCGCGGTCTTGGCGTTGGCGCCCCCGGCATGAGTCGAACATGCGACCTTGGCTTTAGGAAAGCCCTGCTCTATCCAACTGAGCTACGGGGGCGGGCGGTGTGCGGGGCGGAGGCTGTCACGTCCGCGGCTTATCCTCAAGCTGCTCGCGCGTCGAAAAGCGCTTTTTTGCGGCCTGAATTTGCGGATTCTTGCGGCTTCGGCGGCTTATGAGCTCGCGCTGGCTGCGCTGCGCGCGCGGATCAGCGGCCTGAGCGCGCCGACCACGCAGGCGACGATCAGCGGCGCAGTCGCAATCGCCATGCCCTGCACGTAGGCCGGGCTGCCTGGGCCAGCCCCGTGCGCGAGCGCCGAGCCGATGAGCCCTGCGCTCGGGCCGAGCGCGTAGCCGAGGCCAATCAGCGCTTCGTGCGCGCCGCCTGCGTCGACCGAGGCGTTCTCGACGACCTGCGCGTAGTACAGCGCGGCCGTGTACAGGAAGCCCATCGAGGCGCCGAAGAGTAGCTCTCCGGGAACCACTGCGGCAATGCTCGGGCCGAAGAGCGTGAGCACGAACCCCAGTGGCAGCGCGCACACGGAGACGAGCAAGGGGAGCTTCTTGCCGTGCCAACCGCCGTACACGAACAAGCCGACGAAACAGGAGAGCCGCGCGACGTCGATCAAGCTCGAGGCGCGCGCGGCGGCGGCGGTGCCGAAGCCGACGTTTCTCATGATCTCCGGCATGAGTGGGGCGAGCACGTACATCAATGTGTAGCCGCCGATCATGCCGAAACGGGCGGACTTTAGCAGCGCGCGGTAGCTGCGTGTCGTCGCCTCGTCGGGCCGATCTGCGTGGCCGACGTCTAAGTGCATGGGCTGCTTCGGGAAGGTCAGGCAGGAGAGCGCGACGCCCGCGTAGATCACCGCGGCTACGCCGAACAGCAAGCGCGGATTGCCGGACGCGATCAGCGGGCCTGCGAGCGCGAGTGACGCGGGCACGGAGAGCGCCCAGCCGATATTGTACTTGCTGAGCGCTCTACCTAGGTTCTGCGGCGTTTCGCCGGCGCTCATGTAGCTCTCGAAGATCGGCCACATCGAGCCTTGCGTCGCCGCAATCGTCGCGAACAAAAGGACGAGCAACAGGACGCCGGAGAACGCGGCCAAAAGCGCGTGCACCAGCGCGAGCAGTGCCAAGACGCCGACCAAGGCGCGCCGCTCGCCGAGCAGGACGGCAAGCTTGTGGCTGCGCGTGGCGCCAATGATGTAGGTGATCCCTACCAATAGCGCGAGCCACAGGTTCTGAGCCTGGCTGAAGCCCAAGACGTCATGGGTGAAGAAGTACGCGCCGCGTTGCAGCAGCGTAGCGGCAAAGCTCGCGAAGAAGACGCACACGATCAGGCGGCGTTTGCCGGGCACGCGCCGAGCCTTTGCGCCTTGGGCAGGAACAAGAGCGCGCTCCAGATCAGGATGCCAGTCGCGAGGAACACGATCGGATAACCGTGTGATTTTGCTACTAGGCCCATGCCGAACACGCACAGTGCGAAGCCGCCGTTGAAACAGCCCAAGAAGTAGGTCATCACGGCGCCGCGGCGCGCGCGGGACACGCCGTCGACCGCGAGCGCGTTGAGCGCCGGATACAACAGGCCGTGCGCCACGCCCATGCCTGCGCCGAACGCAAACAACAAGCTCGGGCGCAGTTGGCTAGTCATGCAGACGACGAGGCCGTACAGCACGAGCGCGGCGAAGGCAATGCGCCGCCGACCGAACCTGTCTGCGATTGAGCCCAGGCACAGGCGCACCAGCACGGCACACGCGGTATAGCCGAGGAACAGGCCGCTCACCTTCTCGGCACCCAGCAGAAGCGCAAAGGGTTGACTGAAAGTGAACATCACTCCGAAGCCGGCGCCGGCGGCCATGCTGCATACGAACGCGCCCGCGCGCCGCCGCTCGAGCACCAGGCTGAGCGCGCTCGGTGCTGCGGCGTGGTCAGCGCTCGCCGTCACAGCCTGCGGCGCGCGCTGCTCGCGAATGCCCAGCGCGAGCAGCGCCGAAACGAGCGCGGCTGCGCCGCCCAGCGCGAACACCCAAGGCCAGCCGTGGCTATCGGCGACCGACTCGCCCACCGTTGGCGCCACGGCGTTGGCCAGCATGCTGGCAGCGCCGCACAGGCCAATCGCTTGGCCGAGCTTTTTGGCGGGTGCCAGGTCCGCCGCCCAAGTGACGATGCCGTTGAACACGAGCGCGTAGGAAATGCCATTGGCGGCGCGCAGCACGAACAGCGGCCAAGCCACCGAGTGCACGGCGGCAAACGCGCCAGCGGTGAGCGTGTTGGCGAGCGCGCCCAGCACAATCACCGAGCGCCGCGAGTGGCGATCGATGATCGCGCCAATGAACGGCACCGCCAGCACTCCAGCAAACAGAGCAGTAGAAGCGACCGCGCCGATGGTGTCTGCGTTGGCGTGAAAGCTCTGCGCGAGGAACTTCGGCAGCAGGAAGAAGGTCGAATACGAGAGGCCGAAGCAGAACTGCACGCACAGCATCAGGACGAAGGGCTTGCTGAGCAGCGCTTCGGGCGCGTGAGCTGCGGAGCTGGAACTGGCGGGCTCGAGCGCGAGCCTCGAGTCGGGCGGCATGGACATGGCGGTGCTTTCGAGTCCCGCCTCGCCACACGAAGAGAGCTATCACCGAGCACCCTCCGCCTGGTTGGGGGGAGGGTTGAACGGACTAGACTAGCTCAGCCGTACGCACCCTCGCCCCAAATAACCGGAAGCGGACGCTTCGCTAGCGAGCAATGGTGGGCGCGGTGAGTCACGACGAGGCCAGGATATAGCGCGGAGCGGCGCGACGTCAACGCGCCTGCTCGGTCTCGCGCGGCCGACCAGATAGGTGGGTACCCCCGCCTATTGCTGCTCGAGCTTCAGCTTCTCGCTCGGGCTAAGCTCACCGATGGCGACGAGGCCGTCGCGTTGCATGGCGAGCAGACAACGCAGGGTGTCCCGACGGGCCAGCGGCGAGAGATCCAAAACCTCTTCCACAGTCACGCCGCCGTCCAAACGCGACAGCAAGAAGGCTTGTTCCGGGGAAACGCGGGCGTCCGCGCTGGACGGAACGCCGATCACGGTCAGGCGCTGGTTCAGTGAGCCAATGCGCGTCTCGAAGATGTGGTCGATCAGCATCTCTTCCGCGTCGAGCAAGCGGCGCGCTTCGATACTGTCGAAACCCTCGGCGACTCGCAACGCGGATTCCGCGTACGACACGGCGAGATTCAGGTCACCCAAACCAAGGGCTTGGCGAGCGCGTTCGAGCGCAGTCGGGATGTCTTGCAGGTTGGCGGCCCCGCTCAGCGTCGAAGCGTGGCCAAGGCGGTTAGCGGCGCGCTGCTGCGGGCCCGTCTCGAGCCGACGCTCTGCCGCGTGCTCGCCCACGAAGCGATTGCCACTCGGGATGGGCGCGGAGACGGGCGCCGGCAGGGTCCGCGCGACGCCCAACACTTCTGTCTGCGGCGGGGGCACTGAGCACTCACACGCCGAAGAGAAAGCGACCGCAAAATCCAGCACATTTGCGTAGCGCGCGGCGGGGTCTTTCGACAGACCGCGTTGCAGCACCGCGCTCACCACCGACGGTACGTGCGGCGCAAAACGCTCGACCGGCGGCGCCTCGGCGGACACCACCTTCTGCAGCACGTCCATCAAATCAGTCCCGGAGAACGGCGTTTGCCCGCACAGCATCTCGAACGCGATCACGGCCAGCGCGTATTGATCGCCGCGGTGGTCGACGAGCGCGGCCTTGCCCAGCGCTTGCTCGGGCGCCATGTAGTCGGGCGTGCCGAGCACGTCGAACTCACCGGTGAGGCTGCGCCCCACGCCCATGCGCTTCGAGATTCCGAAATCCAGAAGCTTGACCAGGAGGCCCTGCCCCGCCATCTCGGTCAGGAAAATGTTGGCCGGCTTCAAGTCGCGGTGAACGATCTCGGCTTGGTGCGCCGCGAACAGCCCCGATGCCACCTGATGCGCGATGCGCGCAGAGTCCGCAATGGTTAGACAGCCGTCCCGCTCTAGGCGGTCGGACAAGCTCTCGCCCTTGAGCAGCTCCATCACGATGTACGGCTCGCCCTGCTCGGTAGTGTCGAAGTCGAGCACTTGCACGATGTGCGGATGCTCGAGTTGAGTGATGATCTCCGCTTCGCGATTGAAGCGCGCCAGAGCTTGCGCGTCTTTGATCAAGTGCTGAGCCAGCACCTTCACCGCGACACGGCGACGCAGCCGCGTGTGCTCCGCCTCGAACACCAAACCCATCCCGCCCTGGTCCAAGACCTTGAGGATTCGATAGGTTCCGCGCAGAGTCGTCCCGATGAGCGGGTGCTCCTCAGCTGAGCTGGCTGGCGCGGACGTCATGTCATTCGAAGCGAAAGGAGCGACGTTAGCGCGGGAGCCGACCCGCGTCGAGGGGGCCTCCCGCACTGCCCCTCCCGTTCAGCGCAGCTTCAGCGGACGCGCCCACACTGTGCGTGCGGGGAAGCGCGTGCGCCGCGCGCGCTCCGCACTTGCTCGAGCGCTGAAGCGCCGATAAAAGCGATCCGGCAATGACAACGCCGACTCGACACTGGTTGGTCAAAAGCGAACCCTCCGTCTACTCCTGGACCAAGTTCGTGTCCGAGAAGAGGGCGGTGTGGGACGGCGTACGCAATTTCGAAGCGCGAAACAACCTGCGTGCGATGAAGAAGGGCGATCTCGTATTCTTCTACCACTCGAACGAGGGCAAGGAGATCGTCGGCATCGCGGCTGTTGCGAAGGAGGCCTACGCCGATCCGACCGCCACCGAGGGTGACTGGTCGGTGGTGGAGATCATGCCTAAAAAGGCACTCGCCGTTCCGGTGACGCTGGCGCAGTGCAAAGCCGACAAGAAGCTCGCGGCGTTCGGCTTAGTCAAAAAGTCGAGGATCTCCGTCGTGCCGGCGACTCCCGAGGAGTTTGCGCGCGTGCTCGAGCTCGGCAAAACCAAGCTCTGAGAGCACCGCCGCGGGCCGCGCTAGCACTCCTTGTTCAGAAACGACCTGACCAAGTAGAACTAATCGGCTTTGGCTTGGTCGACTGACGACGCCTTGGGTTCGCGCGAGTCCTTGATGTCGATCAGGGTCGACACGGCTTCGATCTCCCTTTTGGTTTGAATCTCGCGCTGGCGCAAGACTTTGAGCTGGGCTTCGAGCTTGCGCAGCTCACCCTCGACCTCGCGCAAGCCTTCTTTGAGCTTGTCGCGCTCGGACTTTAGTACTTCCAGATCGATCGCCACGCTGTGCCTCCAGGGAAACTAAAGGCTTTTGGTAGCAGACTCAGTCGCTCGCGACTACCCGGTTACGCCCGCCCTGCTTGGCGGTGTACAGGCGACGGTCGGCCACGGCGACCATCTCCTCTGGTGTAGGTGCGCCGCAGCAGCTGAGCGCCGCACAGCCAGCGCTCAGAGTCATGGGGATTTGCGTGCCCTCGTAGACCGCGTGGTTGTCCCGCAGGGCGTCGCGCAAGCGTTCGGCAAGCCGACCTGCGCCGCGCGTCGAGGCACCCCGCAAAATCACAGCGAATTCCTCGCCTCCGAAACGTGCGAACACGTCCTCGGTGCGCAGCATGCGCGTGGCAATGGCGCCCAAATGTCGCAGCACCTCGTCCCCGGCCGGATGGCCATACGTATCGTTGACCTTCTTGAAATGGTCGAGGTCGAGCAAAATCAAGCCGAGGTCGGTGGCGTGCCGGACCGCAAACGCGATTTCGGCGCGCAGTCGGTCGTCGAAGTGACGGCGGTTGTAGGCGCCGGTCAGCGCGTCGCGCGTGCTCGACTCGTACAACTTGCGGAGTAGGCCCTCTTGGCGAGCGTCGGTCAGCGTGAAGCGGAACGCGACGCGCGCGCCGAGCTGCACCCAATCGTCGTCCTTGATCACCGAGCGCGTGATGCGCTTGCC
>DATCFJ010000010.1:0-5430 GCA_036509605.1 Polyangiaceae bacterium
AGTTCGAGAGTGGGCTGGCGCGGAAGGTGTTGGCGAACAGCGCCGCCGATTCGCGGAGCGTGCGTTCGCTTTCGGGGCGTTCGCCGTCGTCCGCTGTGCGCGCTCCCATTTGGGCTCAGTAATACCGGCCTGACTCCAGGATGCAATCCTCCATGCGCCGCGCGCCCGGAGCTCGGGCGTCCGTCGGGCCGAGTCCAGAGTTCCGGATCGCGAGTCCAGGAACATGGACCAGCCGTCGCGGGCGCGCCTATCCTACCCACAGATCGCGCGGGGATTTGAGCGTTCGAGCTGTGGCCCGGGCGTTGCACTAGAGCCCTTCGCCGACGCCGCAGCGTGGGCACGAAACGCATGCCCAATACATCCAGTCATTGCCGTGTTGCCACGCCGGAGCCGAATGCGCGCCCGGCGGCTACGCCCGGAGCGCTGCCGTCCGGCGACGCGTTGATCGGCGCGCTGATCGACGCAGCGTCATCGCTGTGTGAGAGCGAGTCCCGACTCCAGGAGTGCCGTATTCTGGCCTATCGAGACTCGTTGCCTCCTGGGCTGATCGGCGCCTACGTCCCGGTGCTCGGCCAGGGCAGCGCGATCCACCTCGGCATCCTGTCTGACGTGTGCAGCTGCGACGCGCTGGCCTGGTTTGTCGAAAGCTCGGTGACGCGCTCCGAGCTCGGCACACGAACCGCGCTGTGCGAGCTGACTCAACGCCTGGCGCATGTTTTGGCGCTCCGTGCCAGCCCGGGCGCACCGTTTGCCGTGGGTGAACCGGTGTTCGTGGACGGCATTGCGCGCCGCACGCGTAGCACTCGCGTTCGCGCCGTGGAAGTCGTGTTCGGTGTCACGCGCGCGACGTTGGTGGTCGTCGGCTCAGAGGCACTGATCCAGAGCGACTGGCCGGGGATGGACAAGCGAATGCGCTCGCGCGCGGAAAGGGAGCGCGCATGACTGAAATCAACCGCGAGCAACTGGCGGAGATTCTGAATCGAGCGGCGCTACAAACCGTCAATGTTCGGCCTGCTCACCCCGCTACCATTGCCCGTCTTGCCGAGACGCTGGCTGAGCTCAGTGTGGCGCTTGGCGACGGCCAGCACGCCGAGCTGGCTCGCAACGCGCGCCTGGCCCTGCTCGCTCCGCCACATCAAGTGTCACCCGAAGTGCTGGCCTGTGTGAGCGACGCGATCGACGAGATTTCGTGCGGCTTGGCAGACGCGTCCCCGCGCGCAGTGGATTCGGCAGAGCCCGACGCGAGCTCTCCCGCCGGGCGCGATGCCGAAACGGTGGAGCTGTTCGCAGACTTCATTGCCGAAGGCGAAGAGGGGCTCGGCCGTGTCGACGAGATCCTGCTCGGTGCCGAAAAAGGCGACATCCAAGACGAACAGGTCAACGAGCTGTTTCGGGTATTTCACACCGTCAAGGGCGTCGCCGCGTTCCTCGATGCCGGCGAAGTGACGCGCTTAGCGCATGCCACCGAGACGTTGCTAGACGGCGCAAGAACGCATCGCATCGAGCTTACAGGCTCTGTGCTCGAGGCAGTATTCGAGGCCTCGAGCGTGATGCGGCGGCTCCTGCAACAGGTGCGTGAGTGCGTGGAGCGTGACTCTGTCATCCCGAGCTACGACGCGATGGACGACGTGCTGGCTCGCATCACGCGCGCCGAGCAGGCACCGGGGGCGGCGGACAGCCGTCTGGCGTCCACGCCGCCCGCCGCGCCCGAGCCCCCAGAGACTGCGGAAAATGCGCCCCGCCGCGTCGAGGCTCCGCAGACGCCACGCGCTGAGCTCGAGCCCGCTCCCCGCGATCGCGAGCAAGCCGCGCGTGCCCCCGGGGCTCGACTGCGCGAGACGGTCAAAGTCGACCTCGAGCGCATCGACAGCGTCGTGGAAATGATCGGTGAGCTGATTATCGTCGAGTCGATGGTCGTGAGCGCACCGGAGATCGCCGGCCTGTCGTCACTCAAGCTGCGCGACTACCTGAATCAGCTCACCAAGATCAGCCGCGATTTACAGGGCGTTGCCATGCGCATGCGCATGATCCCGGTTCGCGGAGTGTTCCAGAAGATGGCGCGTCTGGCCCGCGACCTGTCGCACAAGACCGGCAAAGTCGTCGAGCTCGTGCAGGTCGGCGAAGGCACCGAGATGGACCGCAGCATGGTCGAGCGCATCGAAGACCCGCTGGTGCACATGATCCGCAACTCCATGGACCACGCGATCGAGTCCGTGGAGGAACGCCGTGCCGCCGGCAAGCCCGACGTCGGAACCCTGCGCTTGTCGGCGCAGCACGAAGGCGGGAGCATTGCCATCGAGATCTCGGACGACGGCCGCGGCTTGCGGCGCGAGGCGATACTTGCCAAGGCCCGTCAACGCGGCTTGGTCGGCGACAACGCGGAACAACTGTCCGACGAGGACGTGTTCGCGCTGATCTTCTTGCCCGGGTTTTCTACCGCGGAGCGAGTCAGCGAGCTGTCCGGCCGCGGTGTGGGGATGGACGTCGTGAAGCGCAGCATCGAAGCCATGCGCGGTCGCATCGTCACCCGCTCGACGCCTGGCGTGGGTACGACGTTCAAGCTCGTGCTGCCGCTGACCTTGGCGATCATCGACGGCATGTTGGTGTCATGCGCGGGTGAAACTTACGTCATTCCGAGCCTCGCCATCGTCGAGTCCTTGCAGGTTGCCGCTGGCATGGTTCGCACGCTTGCCCATCGCGGCGAGCTGCTGGAAGTGCGCGGAGAAATTCTCACGCTGGTGCGGCTGCGCCGGCTTTGCGGTATCCAGGGACCGGAGCCGACGCCGGAAGAGTCCGGCGTCGTGATCGTCGAAAGTGCAGGGCGGAAGATTGCCCTGCTCGTCGACGAGGTCGTTACTCAGCAGCAGATCGTGATCAAGCCGCTGTCCTCCGGCATGGGTGACACGGACCTCTTGGTCGGCGCAGCCATTTTATCCGACGGCAGAGTCGGACTCATTCTCAACGTGGACCGGCTGGGTGAAACATCAGCCGCTCCCAGGCCCAGACAACACGAGCTGGTCGAGGCATCTCCATGAGCGATCAGAATTCGCAAAACGCCGGCAAAGAACGCGCAAACACTGCCAGTAAATACATGACCTTCAAGCTCGCGAAGGAGGAGTACGGCATCGAGATCCTGAAGGTGCGCGAGCTGATCGGGCTCTTGGAGATCACCCGCGTTCCGCGCGCGAAGTCGTACATTCGGGGCCTCATCAACCTGCGTGGCAAGGTGATTCCGGTCGTCGATCTGCGCACTAAATTCGGCATGCCGCAGGCCGAGGCGACCAGTCAGACGGTGATCATCGTCGTGCAGATCGCCTCGGGCTCGGCGAACCTGACCATGGGCGTGCTCGTAGACGAAGTGCTCGAGGTCAGAGCCATTGCCGAGTCAGACATCGAGGCACCACCGGTGCTCCCTCAAGATATCGATACTTCGTTCATCTTGGGTGTCGGCAAGGCCGACAAGCACATCGTCTTCTTGCTCGACATCGACCGCGTACTGACGGCCGACGAACGTTCTGAGGTTTTAGCTAGCACCACCGTGGGTGGCGCGGCGGTGGAAGGGTAGTCCAATGAAGTTCAATTCTCTCAAGGTCAAATTGTTGTTCGCGTTCGCGATCGTCTCACTGGCTTCCGCCGTCGTGGGGTTCTTCGGGCTCTCTGCAGTCGACAAGACTGCAGAGCTATTGATGTATTCGTCGAAGAACTTGGCGCCGTCGCTCGATACGATGCAACACATCAGGAATCGATTTTTTCGGGCCAGCGATCAGACCGAAACAGCCATTTTGGCGCTGCGCTTGGCCGATAGGGCCGTTATCGCCGGCAGTCACAAGGAGCGCGACAAGCTGCTCACCGAGCTCGACGAGGCGATGGCCAAGTTCGAAGCGCTGCCGTTCGTGCCAGAGGAAAGCGGCCCCTTCCACCAGATGAAAGTTCGTCTCGGTGAATGGCGCGCGGCAGAAGATGCGGTCTGGGCGGCCCTCGACGCGGGCGACGTGAAGCGCGCACAGGACCTCGACGCTGCTCGTGTCAGCGAGAGCAAGGCACTCGCGGCGAGCACCAGTAGCGACATGATCGAAGTCGAGCGCACACTGCTGGCGCGTACGATTACGGGCTCGGACGAGGTCACGGCTCGCGCCAAGACGACCGTGCATTCGGCCATGGCCGGCGCGTTCCTGCTGGCGCTCGGGCTCGGTGTGGTCCTCACACTCTCGATCACCGGACCGCTACAGAAGATCAAAGAGGCTGCGCTCCGCATCGCCAAAGGCGACATTCAGCAAAATATCGAGCATCGCAGCGGCGACGAGATCGGCGATCTGGCCGAGTCATTCCGCTCACTGGTCGGCTACATCCAGAGCATGAATGTCGCGGCCGCGGCGCTCGGAGCGGGTGATCTCTCGGTCGAGCTGAAGCCGCGTTCCGATGCCGACACTTTGTCCAAGAGCATGTCGCGCGCGACCACGGTCCTCAAAGAGCTGCTGAGCGACGCCAAACGAATCATCGCCGCGGCCCGTTCGGGAGATCTAACCAAGCGCGGTGACATCTCGAAGTACGAGGGCGCTTACGCGGAGCTGCTGTCAGGCATGAACGGAGTCGTCGAAGCGGTGGCTGACCCTCTGGGCGAAGCGAACAAGGTACTGACACGCTTGGCTGATCGCGATCTCACGGTCCGCGCCCGCACGGACTTCCAAGGCGACTACGGTCGGATGATGGCCTCGCTGAACGAGGCCGCCCAACAGCTCGAGGAGAGCCTGCTGCACGTGTCCGCTGCGTCCGAGCAAGTCGCTTCGGCGTCCTCGCAGATCGCATCGAGCAGCCAATCCGTGGCACAAGGTGCAACCGAACAGGCCAGCGCGCTCGAGGAAACGTCTAGCGCGCTGATCGAAATGGCCGCCGGTACCAAGAAGAACGCGGAGAACGCCAAGGCGGCCAACTCCCTGGCGAACAACGCCAAGCAATCCTCCGTCGAAGGCGGTCAGGCCATGGCTCAGATGACCGAGGCCATGAACAAGATCCGCGCCGCAGCTGAAGGCACGGCCGCGATCATCCGCGACATCAACGAGATCGCGTTTCAAACCAATCTGTTGGCGCTGAACGCCGCGGTCGAAGCTGGCCGCGCGGGTGAAGCGGGCAGAGGCTTTGCGGTGGTCGCGGAAGAGGTGCGTAACCTCGCGCTGCGCAGCAAGGAAGCCGCTAAGAAGACCGAGACGCTGATCGGGCAGTCGCTCGATTTAACGGCACAAGGCGAGCAAATCTCGGCGCGAGTGAATCAGACGTTGTCGCAGACGGTCGCCGCTGTGGGCAATGTCAGTGAAATCGTGGCGGAGATTGCCCGTGCAAGCCAAGAGCAGGCCACGGGTATCGAGCAGTCGAACCGCGCAGTGTCGCAGATGGATCAGGTAACGCAGCAAGCCGCCGCGAACTCCGAAGAAA
>DATCFJ010000011.1:0-4342 GCA_036509605.1 Polyangiaceae bacterium
AAGCGCGGCCGCAACTCCGCCAGCGGAGTCACCTCGCTACCTACCGCCGCCCTCCCACTCCCAGCGCGCCCGTCCCCGCGTGCGCCCCCAAACAAAAATCTTCAAGTCCCAAACGCTGCCGGAACCTGCACGCTCGGGTGCAACCCCTTCACGTCAAACACGCGAAACGGCTTCTCCTTGCCCTTCAAATGCGCAGGCGGCAGCTCTTCGTATACGAACTTGCCCTGCAGCTTCGCGAGAGTGCCCTCGCTCACGAGCACCTGCCCAGAATTCGCCACGCCGCACAGCCGAGCGCTGGTATTCGCAGTGTCGCCAATCACCGTGTACGAAAGCGCCTTCGAGCTACCGATATAACCCGCAACGAGCGGGCCAGTATGAATGCCAATGCCAATCGCGAGCGGCTGTTGACCAGCGTCAATGCGCAGGCGGTTGAACTTGCCGAGCGCTTCCATCTGCTCGAGCGCGCAGCTCACGCTGCGGAAAGCGTCGTCCGGGTGGGCGACGGGCGCGCCCCAGAGGGCCATGATGCCGTCGCCCATGAACTTGTCGAGCGTGCCTTCGTACTTGAATAGGATGTCGACCATCTGCTCGAAGTAGTCATTGAGCAGCGTAACGAGCTCTTCCGGGCGCGAGCCTTCGCTGAGCGGCGTGAAACCGCGAATGTCGGAGTTGAAGACGGTGCACTCGTTGACGAGCTGACCGCCCTTCTTGACCTCAAGCTCGCCGGACAGCACGCGCTGCGCGATGTTCGGTGACAAGAGGCGACTGAAGCGCTCGCGATTGACGATCTCGAGCTCGACCTTCTTGCCGAGAATGTTGATCTCGATGAACATCGCTGCTTGAGAGGCGATGGCCGTGACGATCTCCATGTCCTTCGGCTGGAACTGCGCGAGCGTTTCGCTGTCGAGCCACAGTACGCCCAATATCTCGTTGTTGTGCAGTAGCGGCGCGACGATGGCCGAGCTGATCCGATTCAGGATCATGCTTTTGCCCTTGGAAGCCGCGAAATCCATCGCGGCGTCGTGCGTCAGCACCGTCGCGCGTTCCTTGATCACGTGATTCATGATCGTGGAAGACACGGGGATCGGCGCGTCAGTGCCGTCGCGGCGTTGGCTCGCGCCGGGCACTAGCTCACCCTGCGGGTTCATCAAAAAGATGACGCCGCGATCCGCGCGCACGAACTTGAAGATCGTGAGCAAGATCTTGTTCAGCAGGGTTGGCAAATCACGTTCGAGCGCGATCTCTCGCGATAGCTCGTGACTCAAACGGAGACGCTCGTAGTCCTGCGCCAGCTGGTCGGTATTTCCGGCGAGCTTGTCGTAGGGCATGAAGCCCTTGCCGACGGCGGCGATTTGCGTGCCGATCTGCCGGGCCTTGTCGTTGACGTCGACGCGCGTGGCCGGCACCTGCGGCATCTGCGCGGTGCCCATCGGCGTCAGGGGTGCCATTGGGGCCGGGCCAAGACCTGCGCCAGGCGTGAAGCCTGCAGGCGCCGCAGCAAACCCGCTCGGTACGGCCGGAAACTGCGCGAGCGGATGGGCCGCATGCGGCGCCGTGTGCGGAGCCATCGCCTGCTGCGCGTATTGCGGCGCGCCGATCGTCGAAGGCGGTCCGCCCATCTGCGAAGGTGGTGGCGCAGGTTGCCATCCCGAAGGCGGCGGCGCCTGAGCGGGCGGGCCGTACGCGAGCGGAGGCGGAAGCGGACGACCCGAGCCGTCATCGTAACGGGCGCGCGTTGCGCCGAGTGCGATGTCGTCGCCGTGTTTTAGATCCTGCTCGCCAACGACGCGCTCGCCGTTGATGTACGTACCGTTGAGGCTGCCTAAGTCGCGCAGCGTGAAACCGTTGGCGCGGCGTTCCAGGATGCAATGCTCCTTCGACACGATCTTGTCGAGAAGCTGAATGGTGTTGCTGGGATGCCGCCCTAGCGAATTGTGGTCGCGTAACTCAACGACCTGCTGGCCTTCGGGTGTTGCGAGCAGAATGCGGGCCATAGGGGCAAAAAGGCTACCGTTCTCAGCACGCGCCGACAAGAGCGCGTGACCCCGAACAAGGAAATCACACAAGCGCCATCGCGCTTGGGCACTTGCCATGTAGGCGCGACGGTTACTCCTCCCACTCGCGCTACGCAGCTTTATGCGCCTCTGGCGCAGGTTCCGGTCGGTGTCGGGCCCCCCGGCCGACGCGCTTCGTGATCCCCGATGGGGGAGTGAAGCTTCTGGTAGGCTCGAGCCGCGTGGCTGGGCACATTCTCGCAATCGACCAAGGTACGACTGGCACTACGGCGCTCGTGATGGGCCTGGACGGCGCCACGCTGGGCCGAAAGAACCGCGAGTTTTCGCAGCATTTCCCTCAGCCTGGCTGGGTCGAGCACGAGCCCGCGGAGATCTGGCAGAGCGTGCTCAGCGCCGTGGCCGGCGCGCTCGAGCTATCGGGAGTGCGCGGCACGGACATCGCGGCGATCGGCATCACCAATCAACGCGAGACAACGTTGCTGTGGGATCGCGCGACCGGCAAAGGCGTGCACCGCGCCATCGTTTGGCAAGACCGACGCACCGCGCCGCGCTGCGCGGAGCTGAGAGCGGCGGGGCACGAGCAGCGCGTTCGCGAAACGACGGGTTTGGTTTTGGATCCATATTTTTCGGGCACCAAGCTGTCGTGGCTGCTCGACAACGTGTCCGGCGCGCGCGCGGCTGCGGAGGCCGGCAAGCTCGCGTTCGGCACGGTGGATTCGTACTTGGTCTGGCAACTCGCTGGCGGCGCCGAAGGCCGCGCTCCGCATGTCACGGATGTCACCAACGCGTCGCGCACGCTGCTCATGGATCTCGCCTCGCGCACTTGGCACGAGGAAATGTGCGCGCTGCTCAACGTGCCCATGCGCGTGTTACCGGAGATTGTGCCGAGCGCGGCGCGCGTTGCCGTGACGCGCGGTGTCCCCGGGCTTCCCGACGGAATTCCAATCACCGGCATCGCGGGCGATCAGCACGCCGCGCTCTTCGGCCAGGCCTGCTTTTCCGCTGGCGATGCCAAATGCACTTACGGGACCGGGGCATTTCTGCTCGTCAACACGGGCTCGAAGCCCGTCGCGAGCCGGTCGGGTTTGTTGTCAACGTTAGCTTGGCAAATTGAAAGTGACGTCGTGTACGCGCTGGAGGGCAGCTGCTTCATCGCCGGAGCCGCGGTGCAATGGTTGCGCGACGGCCTCGGTATCATCAGCTCCGCGCAGGAGATCGAAGCGTTGGCGCGCCAAGTGCCGTCGAGCGAAGGCGTTGTCTTCGTGCCGGCGTTGTCCGGCCTCGGCGCGCCGCATTGGGATCCGGATGCACGCGGTCTGATCACCGGCATCACGCGCGGCACGACCAAGGCTCACTTGGCGCGGGCCACGCTGGAAGCCATCGCATTCCAGGTGCACGATGTGATTTTTGCCATGAGCGGCGACCTCGGTCAGCCGATCACCCGAATGCGTGTCGACGGCGGTGCCGCCGCGAACGATTTACTACTGCAGTGTCAGAGCGACCTAGGCGGCGTGACGGTCGAGCGCCCGACCGAGCTGGAGTCCACTGCGCGTGGGGCGGCAATGTTGGCCGGCCTCGGGGCCGGGCTTTTTTCAAGCCCTATTGAGGCTGCGAGAATGATTCGCCTCGATCGCGCGTTCACTCCCCAACTCGACGCCGCGACGAGAACCGCCGAGCTCAGTCGATGGTCTGACGCCGTGTGTCGGGCGCGCTCGCACTGATACACGTTACTACACGCGCATTTCCCCTTTCCGGTCGCGGTCAGCGGCCCCAAGATGAGATTTGTAGAGTCGATGAGCTTTGGAAAAGAGGACAGATATGGCTGACTCGGACTCGGGCGGCGGTGGTGCCCAGCAGTTGCGCGACATCCCAGTGGATTGGGAGGCGCTCGAGGATGCCTTCGAGAACAATGCGCCGGAGGTGCACAGCTACCTGCATCTGATGACGGGCGAGGTGCTGCGCGTCGTGGACGGCATTGCCGATCCGGAGATGCACTCGCGCATCGCGTCGGACACGACGTACATGCGTATCGAGCCCGTGAGCTCGCGCGAACAGTACCGCTGGATGGAGCGCTTCATCCCGATGGTGGATGAAGGCGAGCTGCGCGATCAGCTCAGTGCCGCGATCGACGGCAAGGGCGCGTTTCGCCGTTTCAAAGACGTGCTCATGACGTACGGCACTGAGCGCGAACGCTGGTTTGCGTTTCGCAGCGAGCGTCTGCGCGTGTTCATGGAAGCCTGGCTTGGTGCGCACGGGCTCGCGCCCACCGCGCGCCCGGTGTGGCCCGCGGACGCCGCCGCGCCGCCCGAGCCGGCCGCGTCCGCGGA
>DATCFJ010000012.1:0-10349 GCA_036509605.1 Polyangiaceae bacterium
CTTGTGCGCAGCACTCGACAATCGCCTGGGCTTTGCCGATGTGTGCGGCTTGCACGCGGTCACTGGCGCGCAAGCTCGCGCTATCGTGCCTTCAATCGCGGCAGGCTTGCCCTCGGACGGGTATGGGCGCGGATCGGTGGCGCCCGTGCTACCCAACCAACCGACGCTGTTCTACCGCGCGGGCTTGGAGAACATCTGTGAGGCCGTGGCTGCGCAGACGATCGACGTCGCCGCGGCCAAGCAGCTCGCGAATGTGAAGCAGTGGTCGAGCAAGAGCTCGGACGCTGCAATCTCGGACTTCGTGGGCATCGTCATGGGGCTTGCTCCCAGCGACGCGCGCACGCAGCCGGCCACGGATCTACTGACCGCGCACTTCACGAAAGCAACCGCGGGCGGGGCGACCGCCTCGAATGCGCTGAAATCCACGTTCGTAGTGGCGTGCCTCGCGCCTTCTGCCGTCTCGATCGGGTTGTGAAAGGGAAGCACCAGATGATCACTCGTCGCCAAGCGTTACTCTCGACTCTGTTCGGCACCGGCATGCTGGGTCTGCGCGCTCTCGCTACTGGCCTGCCTGTTTCGTTCCTACTCAATCCGCGGCGCGCGCTGGCCGACATGCCCGCGCCAGTTTGTCCGGACGCAAGCAAGGCGCAATTCATCATCTTCAATACCTCTGGCCTGGGTGATCCGATCAACGCCAACGTGCCCGGCACGTACGACGACCCGATGGTCGTACACAGCGCAGATCCGACCATGATGCCGACGCAAATCAAGATTCAAGGCCAGACATACACGGCCGCAGCGCCCTGGGCCGCGCTGCCGCCCGCGGTGCTCGACCGCACGTGCTTCTGGCACTTGATGACCAATACGCCGGTTCACCCCAAAGAGCCCGACGTGTTGAAGCTGATGGGCACGACGAAAGCGGGAGAGATGCTGCCCTCGCTGCTCGCCAAACAACTCGCGCCCTGCCTGGGCACGATTCAAACGCAGCCGCTGTGCTTGGGCGCAACGACGCCGGCAGAAGGCCTGAGCTTCGGCGGCTCTGCGCTGCCGATCATCCCCGCTTTGGCGCTGAAGTCCACGCTCACCAGCGCAGCCGGGCCGCTCACGGATCTGCAGCCGCTCCGTGACGATACGCTGAACCAGCTATACGACCTGTACAAGAACGGCGCGACGCCGTCGCAGCAAGCGTACATCGACTCGCTGGTGACCTCGCAGAAAGAGGTTCGCAATCTAGACCAAAGCTTGCTCGACTCGCTGTCGTCCATTACCGACAACAGCCCTGCCTCGCAAATGTTGGCGGCCGTCACTCTGATTCAGATGAAAGTCTCACCGGTGATCTCGGTGCACATCCCGTTTGGCGGCGACAATCACCGAGACGTTGGGCTTGCGGACGAATCGACGCAAACGGTGGACGGCGTGAACACCATCGTTTCGTTGATGAAGCTGCTGGATAGCGCGGGCCTCTCGGACAAAGTGCTGTTCGCGTCGCTCAACGTGTTCGGACGCACGCTCGGCCCGGGCAACACCGACGGTCGCCAACACAACGAAAACCATCAGGTGTCAGTGACCATTGGCAAATCGATCCTGGGCGGCGTCGTCGGCGGCCTGCAGCCCGTCGGCAAGGACTACGGCGCGACCGCCGTCGACTCCAAAACGGGTAAATCCGCCGCCTCAGGCGACATCGTTGCGGGCGACACGCTCGCTTCCTACGGCCAAACCCTACTCGCCTCCGTGGGCATCGATCCAACGATCATCAGCGGCCAAATCAACGCCGGCAAAGTCGTCTCCGGCATGCTCGCCTAGTGCGCACGACACGCGGCGCGTCAGCTTGCCGCTGAGAGGCGCCTCGTCACGTCGAATCCATGTTCGAATTCGACGAATTCGAACATGGATTCGGGATTGCGATGCCCCCTGCGTGGACGGCGCGACGCTCAGTCGACGGATTTGCCGGCGAGAAGAGCTTGCAGGCGGGGCACTAGGTTTTCTTGGATGGCCCGGGGGCCTTTGATGGATCCGGAGATCATACGGCCGTGGTTGCGGCCGTCAGGATCAGGCAGCGCGAGCACGGGGATATATTGATAGAGGTAGCCGGCGACCTTGAGGGCGCTGGCGTCGCGGTCTTGATCGAACTCGAGGAAGCGGAGGCCGTTGAGGGAGCCGTTGAGCTCGCCGCGTTCGACGGCTTGATGAAAGTGTTGGCAGGGTTCGCACCAACTCGCGCCGACATAGACCAGCACATGCAGGTGAGCGGCGTCGGCCAGCTCGACTTGCTGTTGCACCCAGGGCTCGATGGCGCCGGCTTGTCCCGGGTAACGGAGGAAGCTCGGGGGCTGCAAGCTCGCGGTCCCGCCGGTGCTGTCCGTCGGAGCGGCGCTTTCGGACGGGCCGACGCTGGCCTTGCTTGCGCTGTGTTGGGTCGAGTGACTGCAGGCCGCGAGCGAGAGCAGTAGGGCTGGAATCAGCCCTGATATTGGGCCCGAGCGCGGTGTTCGTGACGACACGAGGCAAGCGTAGGACATTTCGGTGGCTGGAGCACGAGGCGGGATCATCGAAAAATGGGGGATCCGCGGCAGTTACGGCGCCGGGGACTTGCCGGGGCGGCGCGAAGCGTTAGGAAAAAGCGCGTGTCCCACGCGCGCGTGATCGCAAGCTTTGCGGCGTTGACCGTTTTTGCGGGGCTTGGGGCGGCGTTCAGCTCCGCTGCGGAGCAGTCAGCGCGGCGCTTTCCGGTGAGCAATTTCCGGGTCGTGGAGCGCGAGTCCGGCCCAGTAAATTACTACAAGGTATTCAAGGACGCGGACCCGCCGTTCATCCGCGCTGAGTATCGCCCGCCGTACGAGACGACAGTCGTTGGTGTGGAAGTGCCGGATGCGGACCGCGCCTCGGCGCGCACCCTCAGCTGGCGTTGGCGCGCGGTGAAGCTGCCGAACGGCGGCAACGAGTGTGAAGCCGGCAAGGGCGACTCTGCGGCCGTGGTGTACATCTCGTGGCGGCGCACGCTGCGTTGGTACGCGCTCAAGTATGTGTGGAGCGCGGTCGGCCCGAAGGGCGCGACGTGCGACAAGAAGAGCAACCCGTTCGCCGCGCAGGACACCGTGGTGCTGGAGTCGGGCGCGCCGCTCAATGAGTGGAAGACCGAACGCATCGATCTTAAGGCCGAGTTCCGCAAGCACTTCGAGCACGGCGACCCCACGGCCTCGGTGCCCGACTTCATGGGCGTTGGCCTGATGAGCGACGGCGATCAAACGCACAGCGAAAGCTGGGCGGATTACGCTGATTTCGTGCTCGAGCGCTAAACACGAAAGCGCGCTCGCTGCCTTTGGAACGGCGCTTCTAGAAAGCGGTGGCTGAGCGCGGCGAGCCCGAGTGCCAGTGGAAACGAGAGCGTGAACACCAGCAGAGAGGACCTTGCGTGGCTCGCAAATGCGCGGCGCACCAGGCCGATGGCAGTCAGATTGAGCAAGTACACGCCGTAGCTCACGCGACCGATGTAGCTCACTGCGCGTGCTCGGAGCGGCCGAGCGAGCCCGTGATGTTCGCGGATCACGCACGCGCCGACGAGCGCCGTCAGCGCGAGCTGAAAGCCGAACAACGGCGCGCTTGGCCAGACCAAGAGCGCGATCACCAGAGCTAGTGCGAGCGGCGCGCTCCACGGCTGACCGAGCAGGCGGGCGAGCGCGACGAAGCCGTGCCGCGTATCGAGTGCGAGCGCGAGGATTGCGCCGAGACCGATCGGCGCGGCGAAGCTCGTGACGATGCGCAGCGCCAAACTGCCAGCGGGTAGCAGCGGAGCAAGCAAGCCCCGCTCCGCCGCGGCGTCACAGGCGAGCACCGCGAGCATGCACAAGAGCGCGCCACGGTTGGACAGCCAGCGCAGGGCACACGGCCAAAAGGCGTAAAATTGCTCTTCGATGCACAGCGACCAGGCGAACGAAAATAGGATCGGGAACCTGACGCCGAAATCTGCGAACCAATTGGCGGTGAAGGTCGCGTAGTACGGCAGGGTGTAGAAAAAGTGCCCGCGCTGCGGCGCGCTGACCGGCAGCAGCGCAGCGAACGCGACGTACGAGAGCAGCACGGCATAGTACAGCGGCAGAATACGCAGCGCGCGCCGAACGTAAAAGCCGCGCAAGGCGATCTGACCCGTGCGCGACTTCTCGCGCAGCAAGAGCGTCGTGATCAGAAAGCCACTGATACAAAAGAATAGATCGACGCCCGCGGGACCCTTGCCCAATAGCCCCGGTAAAGGCCGGGGCGTAGCATGGTGCCAAACCACGGGCACGATGCTCAAGCAGCGCAGCCCGTCGAGCGCTCCGAAGTGGCGCGTCGCGAGGTAGTCGCCATGCGTGCTGTCTGTCACGGCCCGTTGTCGCGTTCGAGCTGCAAGTCGTACCCCGCGTGGTCGTTGCCCGAGCAACATGGCCAATGCTTCGCAGAGCTGCGCTTACCAATCGAGGCGCAGCCGCCGAACGTGGGCCGCGCCTTGTTGCACGTCGGCGACGTACACATCGCGACCGCGCACGATCGGCGCGACGCTGGAAGGCGCGCTCATGCTGGAGCGGAGGCGCACCGCAGTGGAGGCCTTTCCGGCTTCGAAAGACACGGCGTACAGCTCGCCGTGAGCGTTGGCATCGACCGCGATGATGGCGTGACAGAGCTGCTCGTTGCAGTCGAGGCCGAGCGTCACTGGGTTGCCCGCACCGAGCGGCGCGCTCTCTACGCTGCCGACGACGCGGCCGGCTTCGTCGAGCTGCGCGAAACTGACATGCGCGGGCTCACCTTCGGCGTTGTCCGCGGCGGCTTCTAGCCAAGCGACGACGGCCCCTGCGCCGTGTGCGCGCGCGACCGGCGCGAACGAGTGCGCGCGCGTCTTCTGTACGGCGGCTTCGGGCGCGACCCGCGCCGCGTCCGTGCCTCGCAGCGCAGTCGCATAGATGTCTGCGGAGCCGGCTTGCTCGCTCTCCCGCGCGTCCGCCCAGATTGCGAGCGCGCCGCTCTTGGTCGCGACCAAAGACACGTCGGTCGCCGCACCCGGCGCCTGTGTGATGCGCTGTTCGGGTGCGATGCGGTTCAAGGCGTGGTTCACCTTGGTGGCATACAGCTCGGGGTCGGAGCTGCGCTCGTCGACCCAGGCCACGAAGTAGTCAGCGCCGCTCTGCAGGGTGGCGATATCGTTTAGATCGCCTGTTTTGTGCGTCAACATGCGCTGCGCCGTCTTCTTGCCTTGCTTGTCGACGAGGGTGAGAAACACCTGCGGCTGTCCGCCGTCGAGGCCAGCCCACGCCACCAGTGCGTCGGCTTGCTGCGGGTTACTACTCAGCGCGATGCCGCCCAGCGAGTGTGCCCGCAGCGAGAGATTCTCCGGCGCGGACAGCGCGGCGAAGGGCTCGCTGGCGGCGAAGCCTTGCAGATCGATGCGCGCGCGTAGCGGCTCGTAGCGACCGTCCGCGGTCGGCTTTTTCAGCTTCACCCAGGGCGTGGTCGGATCGAAATCGGTGATCCAGCCGAGCAAGGTGCCAGCGCTCGTTTCGGTCAGCGCGATCTGCGACAGCGGTGCCGTCTCCGCCAGCGCTTCGTCCCCGCTGATACGCGGCGGTGGCGGAAGCTCCACGCGGCTCGCCGGTGCGCGGTACGCATTCGACAGGTGCTCGAGGCGCGTTAGCGCAACGGCCGAAGGCACGCCGTTCTCCGCGCTGAGCGCGAAGCACGCGTCGTTCGGACAGGTCAGATTCCAAGCCAAATTCGTAGGGGATTGGCTACTGGCAGGCCACAGCGGCTCATTGCTCTGCACCGTGAAGTTGCGGTCGAGCTCCAGGAACTCGGGAGCGATGGGCGAGATCGTGGTGCACGGCTCGTCGCGTTCGCAGATCGGTGCCAAGGTCAGCACCGCAACGCCGCGCGATGTGGCCGCAATCTCGGGCATCGAGCCGTCCATCTTCCAATATTCGAACACTCCGCGCGGGCTCGAGACGCGGCCATTGGCTTGGAGCTCGGCAACTTGAAAGCTGCGGTGGCTGGGGGCTTGTGCGTCGAGCTCCTCCCACGCCAAGTAGCCGCGTTGCCCGCCGGGAGTCGGTGGGATGACACGTAGCACGGCTTGTTCACCGAGCGGCGGAGTGGCGGGCGCTGCGCTCGCGACAAGCTTGCCGGCGCCGTTTACGGCTGCCGAAAATACGCGGTTCTCGCCGCCACGGTGATCCGACCAAGCCAGCACGAGCTCCTCGCCCAACGCTGCCATGTCCAGATCGAGGTCCGCACTGATCTCGCTGTTGACGACGATGGGGGCGGCCTCCGCGCCGCCCAGCAAAGTCAGCTCGATCGGACCGTGCGCGCCGCTGCCCTTGCCAACGTGTGTGACGGCCAGCGCGATGCCTTTGCCGAACGCGACCGCTTGCCAAGCGCCGGCGTCGCGCGCCAAGAGCCGCGGGCTGCCGGCGAGCTCGGCTCTTTGATTGATGTCAGCGGTCCATATTTCGGCTTTGCCGGCGCCGCTGGCTGCCCAGAGCACGCTCGCTCCGCTGCCATTGGGGATGGCTTCCACCCAAAGCAGCGAGTTGGGAGTGCGCCCGAGTGAGGTCGGGCCCGCGATTCGCGCGCCGGTTGCGGACAACACCGAGAGCTCGACGACCTCGCCGTCGCTGGTCTTGTGGGTGCTGAGTAATGCAAAGCCATCACGTAGCGGGCGCACGCTGACGAGCCCCAGCTCGCTCGGCGCTTCACCCAAGCTTACGGCCGGACCACTGGTGGCGCCTCGGCCTGAGAGTGGGCGCGCGAACCAAGTCCGAGCGCCTGCTTCCATGCTCGCCCACAGCGCGAGGCCGCCTTCGGCGCGCATGCCCAAGTACGGACCGAATGTGCCGGCGGGCACCCGCGCGATGGCCGCCGCCGAGAGACGCGGCGCGCCGGGCGGCGGCTGGTTGGGCGCTTGCTTCGGCGCATCCGGTGCGTTCGCGAGGATGTTCGCGTCGCCGCCTCCGCAGCCGGACAGCGAAAGGACGAGCACGAGGCAAGCTGACAACGGGATCCGCACGGGGCGCGCAAGCTACCAGAACGCGCTCGAGTCTGTCGCACCTCAGGCTAAGAAACGAACATCACGGCCCGATTCCAAGGCGGAGATCGACTACTGGGTCGGACGCGGCCTCGCCAAAGAGAAGGCCGTCCTGTGTGTGCCCTGCTACGGCTACCGCTGGAAACCGGGCGCCGGCGTGGGCGAAGCGGGCGTCTACTCGGCTCTTTTGTTGATGGTCACATGTTACGTCGCGGCCCGTCAGAGCCTTCGGCGGCGCGTTGCGGGAGCCTGACTAACCGCCAAGCCGCCACTCAAGATTGGTCACATCTTGGGTCGCCGCGCGCTCGCCTTCGCGGTGATGGGTCGGCGCCTTGCCGCGCGCGCCCGAGATGTAAACGTTTTACAGGACGCGCTTCTGCGGCGTCTAGGATGCCCGCGAGAACCCCGGTCTATGTCGGAAGGCCGACGTGAATCGGCTCCCACGCGAGGGCACGAGACCGTCCCCAGCGCTCGCGCGAGTTGGCGTGCTTGGCGGCTAGTTCTCTCGCAAGCTCACTGAGACGCCAAGGCTTTCCATCAGTGATTGGGCGCGACTAAGAGCCTGAGCTCTCGTACTGGCGTAAGCCTGCGTTCCATGCGGCTTGCGCGACGAGCACCAGCGCCAGCGCCGCGATGGGTGCTGCGCCGAGACCCCAAAGCGTTGCGGTTTTGCCGAATAGAACGCGGCCGGGCAGATAGTGGAACGTGCCGAACGGGATGACGAACAAGAGCAGGTTCTTCAGCCACGCTGGGTAGATCGCGAGCGGGTAGCGGCTGGCCTGTAGCAGGTTGTGCGGAATCATCATCTGCTGTGAAAAAGGACCGATGTAGCGAAACGACAAGCAGGCGAACACGACCAGCGCGGCCGCGTAAATCAAGGTGCCAGACAGCCACCACACGGGCACGGCAAGCCAAACGTACCAGGGCGCGTGGGCGAGCCACAGCGAGCCCGCGACGTACGCGATGCCCGTCAGCAGGTTGCCGAATGCGTGCAGCTCGGGACGCGTGACCAAAAAGAACAGCAACGAACGAACCGGATAGGTCAGCAGGCGATCGAGATCCCCGGCGATGATGTACTGCGGCAACAGCCAGACCTGATTGAACAGAATTTCGGACGTGCCCAAGCACGCCGCCGTCATCCCGAACAGGAACACCACCTGGCTGCCGCTCCAGCCAGCGAGTGTTGGCGTGTTGCGCATTACGATCCAGAGGAAGCTGAGCGACGCCCCTTGCATCAGCATGGAGGTGATGACGCCAACCACCAAGTCGACTCGGTACTCGAACTTGGCCTGCAACGAGGCTTTGAACGCCTCGAAATATACGTTCCGGAAGGAAGCCACGCTCAGCCCCCCTGGATCTCGAAGCGTCGCAACGCGCGCCCCAACAAGAAGCGGCCCAGCGCCAGTAGCAGGATAGCCCAGGCGACTTGGGCTGCGAGCGCACGCCACACCTCTCTGCCGCTCAGCCAGCCGAGGTAGATGGATACGGGGGTGTGGATCGTGTGCCGAAAGGGCAGCCATTCCGCGACTGCGCGCAGCCGCGCCGGAAACAAGATCAGCGGCGCGGACAGCCCCGAGAAGGTCTGTTGCAGCGCGTTGCGCGCGACGAATACGCCGTACCCGCTATAAGTGACAAACGAGACCTGCACGAAGATGTACGAGACTGCGAACAGGATGACGAACGAGAGCAACACGCTCACGAAGAACGCCGCCAACGCCGCCGCTCCGTGCGGCAAAGCGTGACCACCCCAAAATAGCAAGGTCGCGAGGTAAATCGGCAGCACCAGAACGATATTGAACAGGCCGTCACTCAGTGCTTGCGCGAGCTGCGCCAATTGGAAGTCCACCGGCCGCAGCAGGTCGATGGCGATCAAGCCCATGCGAATGCGTTGACCGATGCGCGACTCGACGTTCATCGCAAACGTGAAATTAAGGCAGCAGGCGATCAGTAAGTAAGGGAACAGAGCCTCGGCAGGTAGCGCCGGCTTTAGCTGACTCGCGCCGTAAATGTGGCTCCACACCAGCATTGGGATCGCGTAAGCGAAGCCCGCGCTCAGCATCGACATCAAGAGCGCCGGCTTATAGCTGAAGCTGGCGCGCACCGCGCGCATGAACAGCGCGCGCAAGGTAGCGACCTCCGCGAAGGCGTCGTCCATGCGTGCGTTCACAGGGCCTCTGCGGGGCTTGTGCTGCGGCGGTAGATACTGGCCACCATGCTGTCGATGTCGGCCTTCTCGAGCACGATGTCGGACACGGGTAACTTACTCAGCAAGCGTTGCGTGAGCACCGGCGCGGCGCCTTCTCGCTCGTACACCACGACTACGCGGTGCCCTTTGCATTCTTGCAGCTCGGCACCGAGTGCGAGCAGCTCGTTCGCCAGCTCGGCGGCTACGGCCTCGGAGGCCGGTCGTTCGAGCTCGAGGATGATGCGGCGCTTAGTGGCAAAGCGGCGCTCGAAGTCCTTGAGCGAGCCGTCAAACAGCAATGCGCCGCGATCTAGGAGCAAAATGCGATCGCAGGTCTCGGTGATGTCTTTTAGGTCGTGAGTCGTGAGCAGCAGCGTGGTCTCGAAGCGCTTCTGCATGTCGCGTACGAACTCGCGAACCTGCTCCTTCACCGACACGTCGAGGCCGATTGTTGGCTCGTCGAGGAACGCGACGGCAGGTGCGTGCAGCAGAGACGCTGCCAAGTCGCAGCGCATGCGTTGCCCCAGCGACAACTTGCGCACGGCGACCGGAAGGAGCGGCCCCAGATCCAAGCGCTCCACCGCCTGCCTGTAAGTGACGTCGTAAACATCCTTGGGGATGCGATACATGGTGCGCAGCAGCGAGAACGTCTCCTGCACGGGGATGTCCCACAGCAGCTGCGGGCGCTGTCCGAACACGACGCCGATCCGCGCCGCCAGCTGACGACGCTGCCGCCACGGGTTCAAGCCGAGCACACGGACCGTGCCGCTGCTGGGCACCAAAATGCCGGTCAGCATCTTGAGGGTCGTCGATTTGCCAGCGCCGTTTTCGCCGATCAAGCCGACGCGCTCGCCGCGCTCGATCGAGAAGCTGAGCTCCGTAACCGCCCTGAGCTCCTCCTCTTCGCTCGAGAATAGACCGCGCAGCGCGCCGCCGAACCCCGCTTTGCGAACCTTGCGTGTGTAGGTCTTGTTGAGCGCTTCGGTGCGGAGCGTGATGGGCATGGCGCGGCCTAAGCACCCCTTCGGGTATCACGAAGCGCGTCCGGAACCTCGATACGAGTCAAGAGCTGACGCATGCGTTCGCGGCGCGCCTCTTGAAGGTACCACTCGCCGC
>DATCFJ010000013.1:0-4838 GCA_036509605.1 Polyangiaceae bacterium
TGATAGCGTCCTTCGGCGATGCGGATCCTGCGACGAACCCTAATTGTCGGACTGTGTGCCGCGACCCTGAGCACCATCGGCTGCAAAAAGAGGGCGCTTGACAGCGCCGCCGCCGCCGCCGAGAGCGCGAACGCCACGGAAATTGTCATCGGTCACTTCGCGTCGATGACCGGTAGCACCGCGCACTTCGGTCAAGACACCGACCGCGGCGTGCGCATGGCGTTCGACGAAGCCAACGCGAAGGGCGGCGTGCTCGGCAAAAAATTGCGACTAGTCACGCTCGACGACCGTGGCGATGCGGCCGAGACCGTGAACGCGGTTAATCGCCTGATCGACGTCGAAAAAGTGAGCGCGCTACTGGGCGAGGTCGCCTCCAGCTTGTCGCTCGCGGGCGGGCGAGTCGCCCAGCACCGCAAAATCCCGATGATTTCTCCCACCTCGACCAACCCCAAGGTGACCGAGATCGGGGACTACATCTTTCGCGTGTGCTTCATCGATCCCTTTCAGGGCAAGGTGATGGCAACGTTTGCGCACGAGAATCTCAAGCTTACCAAAGTAGCGATCCTGCGAGACGTGAAGAACGATTACTCGATCGGCCTGGCCGACGCGTTCAAAGCCTCCTTCACCGAGCTGGGCGGGACGATTGTCGCGGAACAAGCCTACTCGCAGAACGACACCGACTTCAGCGCACAGGTAACTGCTATTCGAGGCACGCCCGCGCAAGCCATCTTCGTCCCCGGCTACTACTCTGAGGTCGGCTCCATCGCCCGCACGGCAGATCGCTTAGGCCTCAAGATCCCGCTCTTGGGCGGCGACGGCTGGGACTCACCAGATCTGTTCAAGATCGGCGGCGACGCCATCAACGGGTCGTACTTCTCGGACCACTTCGCGCCGGACGTCGCGACCGACAAGGCCAAGCAATTCGTGGCCAATTTTACGGCCAAATACGGGCAGGCGCCGACCGGTTTGGGCGCGCTCGGCTACGAGGCTGCCGAGGTTTTGGCCGACGCGATTGGCCGCGCTGGGAAGACCGATCCCGCGGCGATCCGCGACGCCATCGCCAGTACCAAGGACTTCGAGGGCGTGGCCGGCAAAATCACGATGGACGCGCACCGGAATCCGCTGAAGAGCGCCGTCGTACTCAAGATCGAAGGCGGCAAAGCGAAGTTCGAAACATCGATCGCTCCGTGACCGCGTGACTCAGTTCCTTCAGCAGATCATCAACGGCCTCTCGCTGGGTTCGATCTACGCGCTGATCGCCCTGGGCTACACGATGGTCTACGGGATCTTGAAGCTCATCAACTTCGCCCACGGCGAGGTCTTCATGGTCGGGGCGTACACCGGCTACTATACGGCAGGCGCGCTCGGAATCTCGGCGTTCGAAGCGCGCCATCAAAGCTTTCCGCTGTATTTGGCGCTGCTCGTGCTGATTGCGTCGATGGCAGCGGCGGCACTGCTCGGCGTGCTGATCGAGTTTTTTGCGTACCGCCCAGTACGCAACGCGCCGCGCTTGACTCCGTTGATCACAGCCATCGGCGTGAGCTTGTTCCTGCAGAATGCCGGCATGCTGGTGTTCTCGCCGAACCCGCAGCGCTATCCAGCGATCTTGTCGGAAGTGCGTTTCGAGGTGATGGGCGTAATCGTCACCAACATCAAGCTGACGATTTTCGTGGTCGCACTTGGCTTGATGCTCGGTCTGCATCTGTTCGTGCAGAAGACGTGGACGGGGCGAGCAATGCGCGCGCTGTCTTTCAATATCGATGCCGCGAAGCTGATGGGCATCGACACGAATCGCGTCATTCGCTCGACCTTCGCAGTCGGCTCAGCGTTGGCCGCTGCCGGCGGCATCCTGTTCGGCCTGGACCAGATTACAATCAACCCGCTGATGGGCGTGTTGACCGGCCTAAAAGCGTTCGTAGCCGCAGTTTTGGGCGGAATTGGCAGTATTCCAGGCGCGGTCGTGGGCGGCCTTTTGATCGGCTTGGCCGAGCAGCTCACCGCCGGCTACCTCTCGCCCGAGTACCGAGATGCGATCACGTTCGTGATTCTGATCCTGATCCTTCTACTGAAGCCTGAGGGCCTGCTAGGCGTCGTCCGCGTGGAGAAGGTGTGATGCGAGTCCTGCTCCGAACAGCGGTGGCCGCGGCGGTGCTGCTTGCGATCTACGGCCTCGGGCTTGGCGTCGAGGCCGGCTTCAACGAATACGTTCAGCGCATCGTGCTTCTGGCAGGCGTGAACATCATTCTCGCGGTGGGCTTGAATCTGATCAACGGCACGACTGGCCAATTCTCGATCGGCCACGCCGGCTTCATGGCGGTCGGAGCGTACGGCGCGGCCTTCGTGGGTGTTAAAATCGCGCCGGCGATCCACCGCCTGCTGGGCACGGGAGCCGTCCCCGACGCGGTCGTGTTCAACCTGGCGCTGCTGGCCGGCGCGCTGTTCGCGGGGATTTCTGGGCTAATTGTGGGCATGCCGAGCCTGCGCCTGCGCGGCGATTACTTGGCGGTGGTCACGCTCGGGTTTGGCGAGATCATTCGCATCTTGTTCAACAACGCGACGTTCTTGGGCGCCGCGACGGGGTACTTCGGCGACGATCCGTCAGGGCTCCCGGCATATACGACATTTTTTTGGGTGTTCGCTTGGGCGACTGCGATTGTGATCTTGATCCACAATCTGACGTTCTCTCAAACGGGACGCTCGTTAACCGCGATTCGTGAGGATGAAATTGCCGCCGAGGCGATGGCTACGCCCACGACGCGGCTCAAGGTAACTGCCTTCGCGATCAGCGCGGCGACCGCTGGCATTGCTGGCGGCCTGTTTGCCCATATGCAGGCCGGCGTGCGGCCGGAAGACTTTCGCTTCGAGAAGTCGATCGACATGATCGTGATGATCATCATCGGCGGCTTGGGCTCCATTTCCGGGGCTATTTTGGGCGGGATCTTCGTCGCAGTGTCGCTCGAGCTGATGCGTGACTTGCAGCAGTACAGGCTCGTCTTGTACGCGCTGCTGCTGGTCGTGATCATGCTCGTGCGGCCGCAAGGGTTGCTTGGTAACCGCGAGCTGTACCAACTCGTGCGGCGGCGCAAGACGACGCGAACGGGGGGCGCGTGACTCTTCTGGAGCTGCGCAAAGTCGACAAGATCTTCGGCGGTTTGCATGCCGTGCGCGGCGTGTCATTCCAAGTCGAGAAGGGCTCGATCTTCGGTCTGATTGGCCCGAACGGTGCGGGTAAGACCACGCTGTTCAACGTCATCACCGGCGTGTACACCCCCGAGCACGGCGAGATCCTATTCGGCGGCAAGAACATCGCCGGCCTGCGACCGGCGCTGATCGCAGCGCGCGGCGTGGCCCGGACATTTCAAAATATCCGCATTTTCCGCGCCATGACGGTGGTCGAGAACGTGATGGTCGCAGGACATCACTTGCACAGCGCCAGCGTCCTCGACTCCATGCTCCGCACGCGGCGCTACGAGACCGACGAACAGGCCTTGAGCAAACGCGCGCGTGAGCTGCTCGAGATCTTCGGGTTAGCGGAGCTGGCTGGCGAAATCGCAGGTAGCCTGCCCTACGGCTCACAACGCCGGCTAGAGATCGCGCGCGGCTTGATGCTCTCTCCAGAGCTGCTGCTCTTGGACGAGCCGGCAGCTGGGATGAATAGCCAAGAGGCGCAAACTCTCAACGAGCAGATCCGCTTCTTGCGTGATCAGTTGGGGCTGACTGTCATCTTGGTCGAGCACAACATGGCGGTCGTTATGAACGTATGTGAGACGATCCACGTCGTCGATCACGGCGAAACCATCGCTCAGGGCACACCTGCCGAGATCAAGACGCACCCCAAGGTTCTGGCCGCCTATCTGGGCGAAGAAGCGACAAATGAGGCTGTTTCTTGACGGCCGAGCTGGTTTTGGAGCTCGACGCGGTGAACGTCGTGTACGGGGGCATCGCGGCGGTCAAAGGTGTTTCGCTGACCGTCGCGCGCGGCGAAATCGTGACTTTGATCGGAGCCAACGGTGCCGGCAAGAGCAGCGTCTTGAAGTCGATCGTGCAACTGGTGCCTCACGCGAGCGGCACAGTGCGGGTGCTCGGCAAAGACGTGCGCGGCGTGGCAACCCACCGCGTCATCGAGTCAGGCGTCGCACTCGTGCCCGAGGGGCGTGCGATTTTCGGGAACCTCAGCGTGCGCGAAAACCTGCTCTTGGGTGCGTTCCTAAACCGAGGTGCCTCGGCGATTCAGAAGAACCTAGCGCGCAGCGTTCAATTGTTTCCGCGTTTGGGCGAGCGCCTAGACCAAAACGCGGGCACGCTCTCTGGCGGCGAACAGCAGATGCTCGCGATCGCGCGCGCGCTGATGGCCGATCCGAAGCTCATTTTGCTCGACGAGCCGAGCCTGGGCCTGGCCCCAAAGCTGGTGACTCAAATATTTGAATCTATTGTGGAAATTGCGAAGTCCGGGATCACGATTCTGCTCGTCGAACAGAACACGCGCCTGGCGCTGCAAGTCGCGCAGCGCGCTTATGTGCTGGTCACCGGTGAAGTCGTGCTGAACGGCAGATGCGCTGAGCTGCGAACGGACCCTCGGATACGTGAAGCCTACCTCGGCGAAAATATCCAAGCCTGATTCGCGCGCAGGCCAGCGCGCGCCGGCAACGCTGGGGCGTACCGCGCGCGCGCGCTTCACGTTCCATGGCAACGTGCGCGACACGCGCTACGGCTGGCTGCGTCTGACCCCAGCCTATTCCGTGCATCTGGTTCGTGAGTTGCTCGACTCACGTGCCCGACCCGAGCTGCCGGTGCTCGACCCCTTTTGCGGAACCGGCACCACTCTGTTGACCTGCGCC
>DATCFJ010000014.1:0-3216 GCA_036509605.1 Polyangiaceae bacterium
TAGGCGACACTGTCGACACGCGGGTCCGCATCACCAGCCTCTTGGACCGCGCGCCTCACATCGCCCGTATCGAGCGTCGGGTCCTGCCTATCCTTTTCGAACACTCTGCCGCGCGCAACGACCGCAATGCTCGTTCCGCCCGCAACCGGACGACCCGCCTCCACGTGAAGTGCGCGCGCGACCTCGTCGACGCGCAACAGATCGATCACGAGTCGCGGGAATTCTGAACCGCTCCCTAGTAAGCCCGCCGCGGCCAGCTCCGCCCTCGCTCCGCTGGCAGCCGACTGCGCCGCTAGCGGTTCCGGGATGAGGACCTGCCCCAGCTCCACCGACAGCCGTTGACCCGCTGGCTGCGCGTAAACCGGGTGGTACCCGCAACCGGCTGCGACGACTGCCCACAGGCAAGGCGTTACACAAAAGCACAGGCTGGGACGCAACTTAGGCCTCAAGTTTCACGGGAAACAACAGGCTATCCACAGCGCTTCGCTCGTTCAGCAGAACACTGCGGAATAGGCGCCAAGCGTGCAGGGGTTCGAGCCGGTACCGGAGACCGGTGCGCGGGGAACATTCTATACGCCCGTGCCCCTCTACCTGGCCAAATTTCCCGCATCGCGTTGCTCAGCCAACGATGAAGTTGAGAATCTTCCCGGGCACATAGACGAGCTTCTTGAGCTGTTTGCCGTCCAAGAACTTGCTGACGTTCGGGTCGGCCAGGGCTGCTGCGCGGGCGGCAGCCTCGTCCGCGTCGCGCGGCAGAGCCGCGCGACCCCTCACCTTGCCGTTCACCTGGACGGCGATCTCGAGGACGTCGTCCACGCATAGGGCGGGGTCGAACTGCGGCCAGGGGGCATTCGCGACTGACGGCGCGTGCCCCAACAGCTCCCAGAGCTCCTCGGCCAGATGAGGGGCGAACGGCGACAAGCAAAGAACGAGCTTCTCGAGCGCCTCGCGCGGCGGCTGTTCGAACCCGTTCAGGTGGTTGACCAGCTTCATCATGGCGCTGACGGCGGTGTTCAAGCGCAGGCCTTCGATGTCGTCGCCCACCTTTTGGACCGTGCGATGCACGATCTTCGCGGTCTCGTCGTCCATGGGCGCGCCGCTCAGGGGCCGACGCGCGATGGTATCGACGCGATCCAGGAAGCGACGCACACCTTGAATGCCGCTCGCTTGCCAGGGCTTGGCCTGCTCCAGCGGGCCCATGAACATCTCGTATAGGCGCAGGCTGTCGGCGCCGAATTCGTCGACGACGAGGTCGGGGCTCACCGAGTTGCCTCGCGATTTGGCCATCTTTTCGGCCACGCCGGCAAGGCGGACGCCATGCTCGCGATGCACCGGCTTGCCTTCGCGGATTTCGATCTCGGCCTCCTTGGCCCAGCGCTCCTCCAGCTTCTCGCCGGTGGTCGAAAGTCGGAGATCGCCATCGGCGTCTTTGGTGACTGACGCTTCATCCCCCGGCAACGCGCGCAGAAACGTGCCCGCCTCGTCGACCACCGCGTAGAAGCGGTAAGCCATGCCCAGGATGATGCCTTGATGCACGAGCTTCGTGAACGGCTCTGCGTCCTTCACTACGCCCGCGTCGAACAGCACTTTGTGCCAAAAACGCGCGTAAAGCAGGTGCAACACGGCGTGCTCGGAACCGCCGACGTAGAGATCGACAGGCATCCACGCGTCATAGGCGGCTTGCGAGCACAGCTCGTTCGGGTTGTGCGGATCGAGAAAGCGCAAGTAGTACCAACACGAGCCCGCCCACTGCGGCATGGTGTTGGTCTCGCGAGCGAACCACTTGCCGTCCTTCTGGAAGAACCGCCAATCGGTGGCCCGCACCAGCGGGCCGCGGGGGTCACCGGGGCGATAGTCCTCGAGCTCGGGTAGGCGCAACGGGAGCTCACTGTCCTCGACGGCGATCGGGGTTTTGTAGTCGATTTCGTGGGGATCCCCGCGACGCGGGTCGCCCTCGGTCTGCACCGGGAAATAGATTGGGATCGGCTCGCCCCAGTAGCGCTGACGACTGAACACCCAGTCGCGCAGCTTGTAGTTCACGCGGCGCCGACCGATGCCCTCCGCCTCCAGGAATGCGATCACGTTCGCCTTCACCTGGGCGGTCGCTTGACCGTCGAACTGCGCAGAGCGCACTGCGACGCCGTCATCGCTGAAGGCTTGCTCGACCGTGTCGGTGAGCACGCCGTCCTGGCTGACGACCTGAATGATGGGCAAATCGAACTTCTTGGCGAACTCGAAATCGCGCTCGTCGTGCGCGGGGACCGCCATGATGGCGCCCGTGCCGTACGCCCCGAGCACGTAGTCGGCGGTGTAGATCGGGATTTCCCGGCCGCTCAGCGGGTTCTTGGCGAAAGCCCCCACAAAAATGCCGGTTTTTTCCTTGTTGAGCGCGGTGCGCTCCATATCGCTCTTGCGTGACGCGGCTTGTACGTAGGCCGCGACCGCTTCGCGTTGTTCAGCACCTGCAATCTTCAGAGTGAGCGGGTGATCAGGCGCGATCACCATGTACGTCGCGCCGAACAGCGTATCGGGGCGCGTGGTGTACACGGTCAGCTGTTCGCCGTGGCCTTGCAGAGGAAAATCGACCTCCGCACCTTCGCTGCGTCCGATCCAGTCGCGCTGCTTCTGCTTGGTCTCGGGCCAGTCGAGCGTCTCGAGCTCGCTCGAGAGGCGGTCCGCGTAGGCGGTGATGCGCAGCTGCCACTGACGCAGCGGCTGGCGCACGACCGGGTAGTTCCCGCGCTCACTGCGACCGTCGATGACCTCTTCGTTGGCCAGCACGGTACCCAGCTCCTGGCACCAATTGACCGGGATTTCCGACTGAAAAGCCAGGCCTCGCCGAAACAACTGCAGGAAGATCCACTGCGTCCAACGGAAGTACCCGGGATCGGTGGTGTTGATCTCGCGCGACCAATCGTAGGCGAAGCCAAGCGACTTGAGTTGGCGTCGGAACGTGTCGGTGTTCTTGGCGATGGTCTGCGCGGGGGGCGTGCCGGTCTCAATGGCGTATTGCTCGGCGGGCAAGCCGAAGGCATCCCAGCCCATGGGGTGCAGCACGTCGAAGCCGTGCATGCGCTTGTAGCGCGCCACGATATCAGTCGCGGTGTAGCCCTCTGGGTGCCCCACGTGCAGTCCGGTACCGGACGGGTACGGGAACATGTCGAGCACGTAGTACTTGGGGTGCCCGGCGCGGCGCTCGGCTTTGCAGGTCTGCTC
>DATCFJ010000015.1:0-2889 GCA_036509605.1 Polyangiaceae bacterium
AGTTGCTCGGGCTTGTGACCGTGCTCCTCGAGCTGCTTCGGGATCAGATGTTGGCGCGCGATAGCTAGCTTCTCGCGCCGCGTGTAGCCTGGAATTTCCAGGATCTCCATGCGATCCCGCAAGGGGGGCGGGATGGGGTCGGCGATGTTGGCGGTAGCCACGAACATCACGCTCGACAGATCGTACGGGATTTCCAGGTAGTGATCGGCGAACGTGTTGTTCTGCTCGGGGTCGAGCACCTCGAGCAAGGCCGCGCTGGGGTCGCCGCGGAAGTCGTGCCCGATCTTGTCGACCTCATCCATCATGAACACCGGGTTGATGGTCCCCGATTTCTTCATGCCTTGGATGATTTGACCAGGCAACGCGCCGACGTACGTGCGGCGGTGACCGCGGATCGCCGCTTCGTCGTGAACGCCGCCTAGGGAGACGCGCACGAATTTGCGCCCCAACGCTCGCGCGATACTCTTGCCGAGCGACGTCTTACCGACGCCGGGCGGCCCGAGCAGGCACAAGATTGGACCCTTCTTGTCCTTCTTCAATTTGCGGACCGCCAGGTACTCGACGATGCGCTTTTTGACCTTTTCGAGGCCGTAATGGTCCTCGTCCAGGACGCGCCGCACCTCGGCGATGTCCATGTTGTCGTCGGTCTGGTTGGACCACGGCAGGTCCAAGATCCAATCCAGATACGTGCGGACGACGGTGTATTCGGCGCTACCCACCTGCATCGAACGCAGGCGCTTCAGCTGCTTTTTGGCGACGCTGTCGGCTTCGTTGGGCAGGTTCGCCTTGGCGACGCGCTCTTCCAGACCGTCGAGATCGCCTTGATCTCCGTCGTCCTCGCCGAGCTCTTCTTTGATCGCCTTTAGCTGTTGGCGGAGCACGTACTCGCGCTGATTCTTACCCATCTCCTCTTTGATCTGGGAGTTGATGCGCTCGCGCATCTTCAAGATCTCGAGTTGGCGGGTGAGCAGGCGGAGCACCTTGCGGATGCGCTCCTTGACCTCGACCGTCTCGATCAGCTGGGCTTTCTCTTCGACCGGGGCGTCCAAGTTGGCGGCCACGAGATCCGCGAGCGCACCGGGCGCTTGGATCGAGTCGATCAGCGAGCCGGCCTCACGGGGCAGCTCCGGCATCAGCTGGATCACTTGCTTGGCGACGTCGCGCAAGCTCATGGCCAAGGCTTCCGCCTCTACGTCTTCGGTCGCGGGCGTTTCGACGCGGGTGACCTTGGCGCGCAAGAACGGCGCGGTCTGCGTCACTGCGTCCAGCCGAATCCGCGTCAAGCCCTGAAGGATCAGCGAGTAGTTACCCGAGCTGTGCTTCAGCGCCTTGAGGACGCGAGCAGCGCAGCCGACCGGATAAAGGTCGTCAGCGCCCGGATCGTCGGTGGCGGGATCTCGCTGTGCGAAGATCGCGATCACCGGCGTGGAAAGGTTGTGCACGTCTTCGACGAGCGCCACGGACTTCTCGCGCCCAACGTCAAAGGGCGCCACGGCGCCCGGGAAAAGGACAGCGTTCCGGATCGGCAAAACCGCTAGCTCGTCCCCGAACTTGATCTCGTCTTCGGTCGGAGGCGGAGGCTGCGGAGGCGGCGACGGCTTTTTCTTTTCACTCATGGTCGGTCTCCATCTTGTCACTCGCGACGGGCCAAACCTAGCCTCTATTTTGCAGCCTTCATGGCCTGGTTGGGCGGGTTTGGAACGGCGCCGTCTCGCTACAGCGAAAGAACCTAACCACGGCAATACGTCACGCTAGGGCTTTCCCATCACCTACCTCGGCCCCATGTCTTCGGTGCCTCTTTGCAACGCTCGCCGTGGAGCGTGTGGCAAACGCATCTGGTATACGCAAGCGTGATGCGCGCCGTGTTTTTTGGTACCCCAGCCATCGCAGTGCCCGCGCTGCAAGCGCTCGCGGAAGTGGCTGAAATCGTTGGTGTGGTGTGCCAGCCGGATCGGCCTGCGGGCCGCGGATTGAACCTGCAACCGCCCGCGGTCAAGGTCGCCGCCCTGGAGCGGGGCTTCGAGGTCCACCAACCCGTGAAGGTGAAGACGGGAAACCTAGACGAGTGGCTTCGTGAGCGGACGCCCGAGGTGGCGTTGGTCATGGCCTACGGCCGGATCTTGCCACCAGCGGTGCTTGCTGCGCCGAGGCGAGGCTGCATGAACCTTCATGCTTCGCTGCTCCCCCGCTGGCGCGGTGCAGCTCCGATCAATTGGTCGATCATCCACGGCGATCACGAGACCGGAGTCTGCTTGATGCAGATGGACGAAGGGCTGGATACTGGCCCCGTTTACGCGCGGCGCGCGATCGCCATCGGCGACCAAGAAACCGCGGGCGAATTGGCGGAACGCCTCGCCGCGACGTCCGCGCAGCTCGTGCGCGAAGAGCTCGCGCGAGCCGTCTCCGGCGAGCTCGCGGCCGTACCTCAACAGCACGAGGCAGCGACACACGCGGCTCCGCTCGAGCGCGCGGACGGCGCGCTCAATTTCTCGAAAACTGCCCGCGATCTGGTCAATCTCGTACGCGGTCTTGCGCCACGCCCGGGCGCGCACACCTTGCTGAATGGTCGCCCGCTCAAAATCGCTCAGGCTCGGCTCATCGCCAACGGCCCGCGCGGTGAACCCGGGCTCGTCAGCGTTTACGACAAGCAGGTGCTGGTCAGCACGGTCGACGGCGCGTTCGAGCTGTGTCGCGCTCAGCTCGAAGGTCGTAAAGAGCTAGCAGCGATTGACCTGATCAATGGTCGCGCACTCAAACCCGGGGACATGCTCGGCCGCTGATCTCGACGAGCACGCAGTCACGCTTCCGCTGTCGCGGGAACGGCCAATCGGCCGCTAGCGCGAAGCTCGGCAGCTGCGACCAAACCGCGCTAACATCGACACGCTTTGC
>DATCFJ010000016.1:0-2881 GCA_036509605.1 Polyangiaceae bacterium
CCCAGCAACCCATGTGGCCCGCCGAATTGAAGAACCACACGTACTTGCCGTCGGTGATAGGGGTCCAGGAAGTGGCGTCGCTGTATTGATATGCCATGCCGCTCCCCTCTCCATTGCCAGTCAGCGGTTTGGTTCGCCACTTGATCGCTCCAGTCGCTCGATCGATCGCGTAGCCTTCGATCGAGAGGCTGTTCTTGCTGCCGGTGAAGGGCAGGAATGTCGTAAGGAAGAGCAGGTTGCTTGCGACCGCGATGCCGCCTTGGCCCTCGTTGTCCAGGTTTGTCTGCCACAGGATGTGCTGATGCGCGGCCACGCTCCACGTTGTCGGAGCACCTGGAACGTTCGCGCGGAATGTGCCGTCGGGACCGCCTGCTTGCGGCCAGCTGTGCAGTGTCGCCCCGCCGCTTCCGCCGCCTGAGCCAGCAGAGCTGCTGCCGCTCACGTTGTTGCCGCCCGAGCCACCCGCACTGCCCCCGAAGCCGCCAGCGGGCGATGCTCCGGAGCTACCTGCGGAGGGGTTGCTCGAGCTCCCAGCAGAAGCCCCCCCGTTGCTGCCGCCCGCGGGCCCACCGGCGCTGCCGGCAGAGCTCGCACCGCTGCTCGCGTTCGGTTGTCCCGCGTTTGCCGCCGACGATTGCGGGCCACTCGCCGTGCTGCAGCTCGTGATTGTGAACAGCGCCCCGACGACCATTGGGCAGCAGGCGCGCGCAGGCCGTGCTGCAAAAGTGTTGTTGGTCGGTCGCGACATAGATGCTCTCGGGTGCGTGCGTGCGTGCTCGCGACAATCGCGATCTGATTCTGCCAAGATTGCCGAAGTAATTAGGGAAACGGCGATTCGTAGACTCCGAGCTCCGCGATCGCGGGAACCGCGCGGGCGCCTGTGATGACCAGCGCGATGCTGCTCGCGGTGACGTTGCCGACGCGCTGCAGTTTTCGCTCACCGATGGCAGTGCCATTGGCGATCGTCGACCACACGCCGTTCGATTTTGCTTCGAGGTAATACTGCGTGGTCCGTTCGCCGAGCGCGATAGGCTCTTGGATGCTCACGAGGTTGAAGGTGGTGTCAGCGCCGAGGTCGAGCTCGAGCCGTGCGGTCCTCTGGCCCTCGTCGGCTGCCCAGAACGTGTCGAGCTTGCCATCGACGGCCATTGACGCTGCGCGGTCCGGCGAGCTCTTGAAGGTCGAATCTGCGGACGCGGGTCGGTCCGCCGCTAGGTTGCTCTGATAGATGCTGCGGATAGCGGCGCCGTACGCGCGGAGCGCGGCCACGTCGGGGTCCGCCAGCAGCCCTTGTGTGTTGGGTGGGACGTCCAGGAGCAGAGTGCTATTTCGCCCGACTGAGTCGTAATAGAGGTCCATCAGCTGACTCAGAGTCTTCAACTTAGTATCTTCGGACGCGTGCCAGAACCAGCCGGGACGAATCGGGTAGACTGATTCGACCGGATACCAGATCGGCGCTTGGCTCGGGTCACCCGGAACGTTGATGACGCTCGTCTGATCGGTAGGAGTGGGGGGGCCCGCTAGGGCGTCACCGGTGCTGCGAACGTCAGCACCCGGAGCGGCGACGACGTTCGCAAGCTCGATCAGTGCATGCGGCTGCAAGCGTTGCACGAGCAAGCGGATGCTGTCCCAATCGAGGCTGGGAGTAGGAGGGCCGTCCCAGAACCAGAGCTCGTCGATCTCTCCGTAGTTGCTGAGGAGCTCAAGGAGCTGGCACTCGAAGACCGCCTGGTAGGCGGGCGTGCCGTACGTTGGCTCGTGCGCGTCATAGGGAGAGAGCGCCAGCCCGACTTGAATGTTGGCTTGGTGAGCGGCACGGACGAACTGCCCCACTACGTCGCCCCCGCCTGCGAGCCAGGGGCTTGCGGCTACCGAGTAGCTCGTGCACTGGCTGGGCCACAAACAGAAGCCCTCGCCGTGCTTGGCGGTTAGCATGGCCCGACCGAAGCCAGCGCTCTGTAGCGTCGCCATCCACTGGCTCGCGTCGAGACCGGTGGGATTGAAGAGCGTGGGGCTCGTGGTGCCATCGCTCAGCTCTCGGCCGGAGAACGTATTGACTCCGAAATGCAAGAACGCGGAGAGCTCGTGCCTCTGCCACGCGAGCTGGTCGGGCGTGGGGACTGGCGCAATCGGATCGGGGGTAGGGATGCTGGGGGTGTCGCTCAGCACCGGTCCCGTGTGGTCGACGCACCCCCACGCGCTCAGCAGGGCTGGCAGCGGTAGCCAGCGCCGAGATTGGACGCAGAAGGACATCACTCTGATCCAGCTCCGGATAGACAATGACCTCGACCTCCCAAGATGGCTCAGCGGGCGGCGCGTTTCCACGTTCATCGACCTGGCCCTCCTTAACGCACCGCGGCGCCAAGACTAAGGCCGCTCCAGACTCCGGTTGCCAGGATGTCGCGTCCGCCGTTGACCGTTCCTCTGACGCCGAAGATATGCGCTCCCATGGAAAACGAAAGCACCGGGTGCACGCGTGCGCGCGGCCAGGCAGACAATTCGACTGCCAGCTCTGGCCCGGCCCAAGCGCCCTGTTCGCGCGCGCCAGTGGTCGCCGCGCTTCCTGCAACGCCGCTCAGCCAAGCGTAGCCGGCGCGCGCGCCGAGGCTCAGTCGCGGCTCGAGCCAGCCCGTTCCGAAGGAAATGCCGAGGGCGCCCGACACGCTCGGCATCGTGAGCGCGATCGTGCCTGTGGGGCGCGATAGTTCTGCGTAGTGTGCCAGCGCATCGAAGCGCAGGAAGAGGCAGGGCGACACCCAGATCTCCGTCCGAGCGCCGCCACCGAGGATCAAGTCACGGCTCGCAAGGAGCTGCGCGTCAATCAGCGCGGCCAATTCGATAGGCAAAGGCGCGATGACTCTTCGGGCCGCCTCGCGCGCTG
>DATCFJ010000017.1:0-4081 GCA_036509605.1 Polyangiaceae bacterium
AGCCGTTGACACTCAGCGTCAGCCTTGCATTGTGCCGTGCACACGCCACCGGGCGGCGCGCCGACGCCCGCTGCGAAGTCGTGATTCGCGCGCACGCAAATTACGTCCGGGCTGCCGCAGTCGGCGTCCGCCAAGCAAGCAAGACCAAGACCGCTCGCGAGCTCAGAGCCTGCGCCTGCTTGCCCTGCGCTGCCTGGGTCAGCGCCCGCATCTCCTCCCGTGCTCGCGCCGGCCGCTGCGGCAGGCACTTGGAGCTTGTTACTCCCGCAGCCCGCCGCAGCGACGGCGATCGAAACGTAACCCAAAGATAGAGCAGCTAGGCGCGCGGCAAAGCGATTCATGGCTAGTAAGAGTCCGCTTTCTGTATCACCGCGTTCGGCACGGTGATCGGACAAAAGCAGGGGCTTCCGCCGCGTTGCGAGCCCGCACGAGGCTCGCTTCGTAGACGGTCATTTTGGTCCTTGAGCCGCACTGAAGGAGGCCGGCGCTGCGTGAGTAACGCGAGTGCTCGCGATTCAGGCACCCGCGAGCGACACCTCTTTCATTCTCGCCCGCACCTGGCTCAGATGGTTGACCACTGTGCGGCGCGAGACGCCCAGCGTGGCCGCGACTTCCTTCTGTAGCATGCCGTCCACATAAGTGAGCCAAGCCACGGCGCGCGCGCGAGGCGGAAGCCGCTCCAAGAAGCGGCGCGCGTCGTTCTGCGCGAGCACCGTTTCATCGCTCTGCCGCGGTGAAACATAGGCGAGAGAGAGCAGCGACCGCGTGCGGACCTCGCGCCCGCGAAGCTCGTTGAGGCAATAGTTAGTCGCCACACGGAACAACCAAGGACGAATCTCCGCGGCGCTCGGCAAGGTTTTGGCGTGCCGCCAAGCCCGCAGGAAGACTTCGTGGGTCGCGTCTTCGGCGGACGCCGAGTCGCCTAAAAATCGCGCGCAATGAGCCAAAATCAGGCTCCGATAGCGAGCGTACCAATCGCACAAGTCCGGCTCCGCCACGAACGAGCGCCCCCCCTGACCCCCGCCGTTTGCCCGTTCCGTATCCCGAATCACTAAAACAACAGATTGACCAAGCACACGCCACCACCAAGTTCAGCCGGGCTACCCGGGCCTCAATCCGGTATGTAACGCTGCACCGCGGAGTTCAGGCACCCCCGGTGCCGATACTCAATGCAACGGATGAGCGGCGATCATGAAGTCGTCAAAAAATGCTGCCACCAACGGCGCTTTCACGCACCTCTTAGCGCTCGTGGCCTTTGCCATCTTGATGAGGCTGAGCGTGCCCCGGCCCCCGCCCCCGCGCGCCCGGGTTAGCGCGACATCAACGCGGGCAGCTTCTCGCGCAGGCGAGCCTCGAGATCGGCGAACTGGAATTTCTCGGGGCGGTGCCCGCCGGGAATGCACACGATATCGAAAGCGGCGGCAGCCGCGGCCTTCAGTTGCAGATCGGGCAGGTCGAGCTTCGTGGCCAGCTCGCGCAGCGTCGCAAGCTCCTGGGTGTTGACAATGCCGTCCACCGCGGCGAGCCAGTGCGCAAGCGCGTAAGTCAACGCGCGCTCCGCGCCGCCCAAGCCCGAAAAATCGATATCGGCGAGCGGCACCGCGTCGCTCAGCGCGCGCTCCACACAGCTCACGTCCGACGCGGACAGCCCTGCGTCACGCGCGGCTCCGAGCAAGCCGTTCAACTCATCCTTCCGCAACAAGCCATCGGCTCGTGCGACGGCGGCGATAGCTACGAAACCCTCTTTTCTGAGCGACATCGGTAGGCTCCCTTGAAGCGCATACCGTAGGCGGCTTTAGCTCGCTTCGAAAGGGCGAGGCCACGCGCCTGGGAAAATGGGCCTACCGCGAGCGCTCGAGAGTCACGGTGACGGCGCCTGCGAGTCGAGGAAACTCTGGGGACCGCCCCCTGTACAACACGCCGGATGGCGCTATCTACCCCCCATGCTCACCGAGTCCGACCGTTCCGCGCTGCAACTCGTGTCGCTCGTCAAACCAAGCGGAGAGCTGCAGCTCTCGCTGGCGAGTGTGGCCGTCCCTCGCCCTGGTCCGGATGAAGTGCTGCTGCGCGTTGGCGCGGCGCCGATCAATCCTTCTGACTTGCTGCTCTTGCTCGCGGGTGCAGATCCGAACCAGCTACAAGCGAGCGGCACCGCTGAGCGCCCGGTGCTGACCGGGAAAGTGCCCTCCACGGCGAGCCTCACTCAGCGGCTCGGGCAAGCGCTGCCGGTTGGGAACGAGGGCGCGGGTACCGTTGTGGAGGCGGGCGCGTCTCTGGCGGCGCAGGCGTTGCTGGGTAAGACGGTCGCGGTGGCGCCCGGCTGGGGGATGTATGCGGAGTACCGCGTGCTGCGCGCGGAGCTGTGTTTGGTGCTCAATGACGGAACCACCGCGGTACAGGGAGCTTCCGCGTGGATCAATCCGCTCACTGCGTTGGGCTTCGTAGAGACGATGCGTTGCGAGGGTCACACGGCGCTCGCGAACACGGCGGCGGCCTCGAATTTGGGGCAGATGCTGCTGCGAATCTGCCTGAAAGACGGCATTCCGCTAGTGAACATCGTGCGCAGCGCGGAGCAGGTTGCATTGTTGAAGGCGATTGGTGCGACGCACGTGTGCGACAGCAGCGCGCCGACGTTCCTGGCTGACCTCACAGAGGCGCTCGCGGCAACAGGCGCGACGATTGCGTTCGATGCGATTGGCGGCGGGAAGCTCGGCGGTCAGATCCTGGCGTGCATGGAAGCGGCGATCAATCGCCAGGCGACCAGTTACAATCGCTACGGCTCCCCCACGCACAAGCAGCTGTACATTTACGGAGGCCTCGACCTGGGGCCCACCGAGGTGGTGCGCAGCTTTGGCCTGGCGTGGAGCATGGGCGGCTGGCTGGTCACGCCGTTCCTGCAGAAGCTCGAGCCCGCCAAGGTGCTCGCACTCAAGCAGCGCATCGCCGCCGAGCTGACAACCACGTTCGCCAGCGCACACACCCAACAAGTGTCCCTCGCAGAAGCGTTGCAACTAAACGCAATGCGCGGCTACGCGAAGAAGGCGACCGGAGCGAAGTATCTGATCACTCCGGGGTGACTACGACGCTTCGGGCTGTGGCAATGCTGCGTCGCGCGCGCCATGCTGCCTCAACGCGCGCGGCACTCGGACGTCGTTATGTGCAGCATGCGCAGCGCGCACGGCCTTTGCGTGTCGGCCTTCCGACATGGAATCGTTCGTGCAGGTGGGGACTTGCCATGTCCTTTGGAATTTATCTCTTCGGGATCGTTCTAGTCATCTGTGGCTTGGTTTATGGCGCGGCCATCATCCATGCCCCGGTTCACTGGATCGTCGTCAGCACGCTGGTGCTGCTCGGGGCGGGCGTCGTCGCGGCGGTGAAGGCGACAAAGCAGCGGGACGGGGCAAAATAGGCCAGCATAGGAGTTCGTCATGAGCAAAACTGAGCCAGATTTCGCGGCGTTTATGCAGCGGCGCGAGCAGGTGGCGCAAGCGTACGTCGAACCCCAAAAGTAATTGGGCGGCCTCTTGCCGGGTTTCGGCTCGGGCATCCCTCTTGCTTCATGAGCAGAGGTTGGGCTGCGTGCGCGCAGACCGACTCTAAACCAAGCCGTCCATGTCCGCCCCACTCTTAGTATCCGACAACGTGCAGCTCGCGCCCGGCGCGATCGTTGGCGGGAAGTATCGCATCGATGGCTTCTTGGGTGCCGGCGGCATGGGAGTGGTGCTGAGCGCGACACATTTGGAATTGGACGCGCCGGTCGCGATCAAGATCGTACGCGACGACCTGGTGAAAGACGAACAGGTCGTGTCGCGCCTGCTGTTTGAGGCGCGGGCCGCCGCGCGAATGCGTAGCGCGCATATCGTGCGCGTGCTCGACGTGGCGCGCTTGGACAGTGGCGCGCCGTACATCGTGATGGAGCAGCTCCAGGGTTGGGACTTGGAGACGGTGCTCGCCGAGCGCGGCGTGCTTTCGGTTCGTGAAGCCGTACTGTACGTCCTTCAAGCCTGTGAGGGCCTGGCCGAGGCACATGGGCTGGGCATCGTTCACCGCGACTTGAAGCCGGAGAACCTGTTCTTGGCGA
>DATCFJ010000018.1:0-4905 GCA_036509605.1 Polyangiaceae bacterium
ATGCGGCCCTGTTGGGTGAGCGTCGCCGGCACTGCCGCGAAGGCCGAGATGCTCCACAAACCAACAGCGGAAACCGCTGCTCCAGCAACCCAGCGCTTGAAGCTCGTCTTAATGGCCATACTCTTCGGTCTCCCAATCTAAAAATGCGAGGTTTGTCGCGTAAAAAGGCTTATTTTTGCGAGGCGCCGAGAACGCCGCCGCGCATTTGGTATTGCGTGGAAGTCAAAACGCGGTTTCCACCCGGCGCGGCGCCGAGCGAGAACACGCCGGTAAAATGCTTGCTGTGCGCGACGACGCCGCCCGCCACGAGCCCGCCTGCTTCGTGAGGCTTGGCGGTCGAGATGACCACGATCGGCGTTCCGGTGTCGCCAGCTGCACCCGAGTCGCCGGTCCCCGCGGCTCCTGCGTCGGAGCTGGTGTCGCCGCCGCTGGTGTTGCCCTTGCCAGCGCTACCGTTGCCACCGCTCGAGCTGGAGTCGCCCGCCGCGCCAATGTCTGCGCCGGCGCTGCCACCCTTGCCGCTGCCGCTAGAGCTCCCACAAGCATAGATACAGGCTGCGCTCAGCAGCGCTAACCCCAAAGCAATTCGCATAGGGGGAAGTGAAACGTATCGGCAACCCGCTGTCAACATGTGCACGCACTCTCGCGCGCGCTTTTAGGGGTGCATTAACGCCAATGTGCGACAGCCGCGCCGAACGTATACGCGGCAGCTAAAGCGCGCGCGTATCACTTACAAACATAGGAAAGCGGGAAACGCGCCACGGCGATGTTCGGCGCCAAGTTCTTGGGCGGATTCCAGTTTGCAATGGCGGTGCGCGAGAGCACTGCGTTGCTCGTTACGTCGAACGAGTCGAGCTCCGGCATTCCACCGTCACTGCCGCCCGCGCCGCCGTCGCCTGAGGTTGCAGGCGCGTCGGTGAACGCCGCGTTGTCCGGATTGAACAACGTGATGATGTGACCGGTGAACGGTTCGTAGATGAGGTTCTGCCCAGTATGGGCGAGCGGCACGTCTTCACTGAGCCCGGCGCCGGACGAAGAAAAGAGCGTCTTGTTGGCAACGGCGGTGAACAAGCCGACGTCTTGGCATTCCGCGTAGGCCAAACCGCCAAGCCAATGCGCTTCGTAGGGGGGCGCGCCCGTCATGATATCCGCGAGCTTGCGCGGATCGAAATACTCGAGGCTCACGGTCTTGTTGAGACCGGCGGGAGTGAACGCGACATACCCGAGCTGCGTCGATTGCGCCGAGGTGAAGCCCGGCTCGCCGATTAACGTCGGCGAAAGGTCGACTGCCACGCCGGCCGTTGCGTCGTCGCTCACGGTTACTGGGAGGAGCTGCACTTTGCCGCACACCCGCGTGATGTTCTTGCCGGTGCAGGCGTTACCGACCATCAGTGCGAGAGTTCCGCCGGTCGCTGTTTCGTCGCCGAGCACGCCGCGCGTGCCGACCATGCCCAAAACTTCCACACCCGTGCCGGTGGGGAGTGTGAAGGTGAGCGTGATCGGCTTCACCGCGGTCGGATCGGTCGTGTCGAGCACGGTCAGGGAGTCCACAGGCGCGCCGGCGACGAGGGTGTAAGACAGGTACGCCAGACGATCGTTCAACACGACGAACGCGTTGGGGCGTGGCGGCGGCAAGTTCGACAATGTCTTGCTCGATACGGCGTTCCACCCGGCGCCGGTATCAGTGAATCGGAACACCTGCAGCGAGGCGGGCAGCTTCGCGTCGGCCGGGAATGCGCTTGCCCTAAACTCGTACCAGACGTCTTTCCCCGTCGCGCCGTCGTAGGCGAGGCCGGCTACTGCGGCGCCGGTGATCGTCTGACGCGCGAGCTCGCTGCCGGTCGCCGGATCGATCAAAGAGACGACTGCGCCGTCGGCCTTCGTGGGATCGGTGCCTGCGACGGCCAGCAGACCGTGCGTGGGCACTCCGGGCGGCGAGCCACCGTTGCTCGTACCACCGAAAGTGGTCGTTGTTCCGGCCTCGCCGGCCATCTCATCCAAGCCGCCCGAGGCGTGCCCGCCGGCGCTGGTGCCGCCGGCGCTGCTGCCGCCCTCAGCGGTCTTGGCGGGCACGACGTCGTCGTACTTGTTGATCACAGAGCAAGCGAAGATGGGGCATGCGCTGAGCAGCATGCAGGTGAGCAAGGGTCGCAATTGGCTCATAGCAGTCCTATTCATCAGAAGCGCCCCGAGAGGCTCAGCGCGGCCGCGTTCGGGCCGACGACGGGAGTAATCGACAAGCGCCCGCTTTGCTGAGCCGGCACTTCAGGGCGCGAGAAGTAGAAGTAAGCGGTCACGCCCGCGGCTACCGCGGCACCGGCCACGAACACATCCGTGACCAGGTTCAGCGTTTGCCCGCTGCTCTTGAGGCTGTCCGCGTGGCTCGGGTCGGAGCCGTCATTGGCCTTGTTGTAGTCGCTGTGTTTGCCGAGCGCGAGCACGCCAGTAACGCCTGCACCGACAACGAGCGCGCCCGTGACGGCCGCACCGACGTACACGCCCGTCGGCGTTGGGCGTGTCGTGGGCCCGGTTCCAACTGGCGCAGCGACGGGGGCTGCGACGGGCGTTGCGGCAGGGGTTCCGGCTGCGGCTGCGGGCGTTGCTGCGGGCGGCGTGCTGAACGGCGCGACGGTGCCCGGCGCCGATTTGACGAGCAACGTTACCGTGTCCTTGCCGCCCTCGGTGACGGTCACTGCGACCGGATCGCTCTTTAGGTCAGTGCCCGCCGCTAGAAAGGTGTGGCTGCCCGGATCGACAGGGAGCGGCAAGCCGAGCAGGGCCGGCGGAACTTTTTCGCCGTCCATCGTGACGGTGACGTCTCCCTTTTGACCACCGAGCTTGACGGTGATCGCGGCCAGCCGTGGCTCGATCGCGCCCACCTCCTGCTGGGCGGATGCTTGGGCTTGCTTGAATGCGTCTGGGGAGTCCGCGCCCAGGTGCTCGCGAATCACGCGGTTGTAGTTCTCACGGGCCTTTACCAGGTGGCCTAGTTTTTCTTGCGCGCGGGCCAAGTACAGAAGGTGCACTGGGGAGTGAACCAACGATTCCGCCCGGCTAAATAGGTCCGCGGCGTCCGCCCAGCGCTTCTCGTTGCTAGCTTTGACGCCCTCCGTTGCTGCCACGCGAGCGCCCGCGCGATCGTCGTCCGTTTGTGCAAAGGCGCACGGTTCGACCGCGAGCAAGCACAGCGAAGTGAGGAGAACTGCCGCGACTCCGCGGGCGGGCCCTGGAGATTGCCGTGAGAAAGCCATCGGGCGCCAAACTAACATGAGTCGTTAGGGGCGTCATCCGCGCGCAAACCCGCCGAACTCGCTCAGAACTTGGGTTTGCTCAGTAACCGATAGCCGACGCCGGCCTCGGTGACGATGTATTGCGGCCCGGTTCGTTCGGGATCGAGCTTGCGACGGAGCCGCGCCATGTACACGCGCAGGTAGTGCGGGTCGCGTGCGTTTGGACCCCAAGCCTCCTGCAGCAGCCGTCGATGCGGGACGACTCGCCCCTGATTGCGGGCCAAGAGTGAGAGCAGCTTGTAGTCGGTCGGCGTGAGGGAAAGCCGCGTACCCCGAAGCCTCACTTCCCGAGCCAACAGATCGAGGTTCAACTCGCCCACCTGAACGCGCCCGCCTGGCGGGTTTCTGCGCGCCCGCCCATGCCGCAATGCGACGCGGACGCGCGCCAGAAACTCGCCCTGTGGAATCGGCATGGTCAGGTAATCGTCCGCGCCGGCGTCGAGCGAGCTCACCTTGTCGCATTCGTCCGCGCCGGCGGTGACGACCAAGACCGGGACATCGCTCGCGGAGCGAATGCCTCGGATGGCCTCCATGCGCGCGGAGCTCGGGTTAGCGAGGTCGAGCAGGACCGCCTTGATGCCGAGCGCGTCGATTTGAAGCTCCGCCTCCGAGTAGCTCCGAAACGACAGACAGCGGTAGTCGGCGGCTGCTAGCGTCGAGTGCAGCCAACGCGCAGAATGCTCGTCTTCGTCGATGATCGCGAGCACTGGAGCGAGCTCTGAAATCCTGGGGCCCAGCATGGTCGATTCTCGGAATTCGCGCTTGTCTAGGTTTGCCCACTCCAGATCAAGAAGCCGTTAAGATTGCGGTTTGAGCGGGCAATTCGTGTGAAAGAGCCGCCGCGAGGGCGCTTCGGTCTTGCGCCGAAAGCAGCTCAGCGTCGGCCTCGGCAAGCGCGAGAGCGCCCGCGTTGTCCCCGCGTGCAAACAGCAACTCGATCAATAGCTTGCTGGTTTCGAGGCTGCGGCAGCCTTTGTCGCGCGCCTCGCGCAGCAACTGTTCCGCTTCGGCATCGCGATTGCAACAGGTTAGGTACGATGAGAGCAGATGCAAATCGATATCTGCAGGCGGGAGATGCTGCAGGGCGAGGTGAGTGAGAAAGGGATCGCGCTCGTTGATTCCGGACCAAGCGAGGGTTTTCCATAGCTCGCGGCGCTGGGCGAACGAGCGAGCCTCTTCGAGTGCAGCGCGGGCGATCACGATCGCGCGCTTGGCGTTGCCTCGGGCAAGCTCGGCGTTTGCTTCGCGGCTCCTGTTCAGCACGCCTGAGGTCTCGTCGCAGTCCTCCTTGAAGGCCTCGTAAGCGATGCGAAGCGTCGAGAGCGCGACGAACGCGAGCACAAACGTCAAGAGCGGGATTTTTGGCAGGCTGAAAATCGCCACCACTGCGCCAACCGCGAGGCCGCCGGAAGCTATGGCATGAGTGCGCCGAAGGGAGGGCGAAAGATGTCGGGCGAGCTCGGCTCCGAGACGAAACGGGGCCAAAGGCAAGGCTTGCGCGATGCCCCAAATCGCGTGTCCAAACGCGGCCTGATGGAGGAAGCTCGCTAGGGCGGGGTCGTGTATGCGTTGCGCGATCACCCGCAGGCCGATCGCGACCACGACGTTGGCCACC
>DATCFJ010000019.1:0-3605 GCA_036509605.1 Polyangiaceae bacterium
AGGGTGGCTGGCGCCTCGCCCTCGTCGACGGCTCCGGCCAAGGCCGATTCAATCCAAGACAGGTCATCGGCGAGGAGGTCCTGAACCGTCGCAATCCGGTTGCTCACCCGCTGATCGGTACCCTGAGCTTCGGCTGCCCGACCGAGGATCTCGGCGGCGGCAGCGGCGGGCATGTCCGGAACATCTTCGAGTTTCTGAGTTTTCAAATCTTTGTGAAACCACTATGGGGCAGCCGAGCGCTGCGGTCAACGAGCGCGAGAGCGGCCGTCCGGCCGAACATTGACTTCTGCTGATCAGTGGGCAAACGGCGAATTGACGTGGCGCGGGCGCGCATGCACATCCTCCCGGCAAATGGTCGCGGAAGAAGCCAATCTCGCTCGGGTTCGCCGCAATGGGCGACGAGTCGGAATCGTGGTTTTCAGCCTGATCGTCGTGACCGCGACCGCCACCTGGACCACCGAGATCCTACTTGCGGTGTTCAAGCCAAAGGTCCTGGCAGTGGCGACGGAATGCCACGCCGGCACTCGACAACTGCTACTGGCAGTGCGGCGTGCGCGCATGGCTGCCGCTGCTGAAAGCGGCGACGAGCGTGCCGCGCTCGTTCGATTCCGTACTGCGCTCGAACCAGAATGGAGCACCCGAACCAGTTTGGACGCGGTTTGCCGCTCAGACCCGAAGGCGCAGGCAGCGCTGACGGAGATCGACGCGCTCCGCTATGCGGAGGAGCACGCCGTGCGCTATGAGGCAGTGGGGCTCGCTCCCCAAAGAAGACGAGTCCAAGCCCTTTACGAAACCCTGTTCGAAAGCGACGGGCTGAAACGCCCCGCCCTTCCTTGAGGTTTTGCTCGATGAGCACTGAGTCCACAGAAGCTGAAGCCCCGCCCCCGACGTTCGACATCCTTCCCCTTTCAGTTGAGTTGCGGCGGGCCATCGACGAGCTCGGCTATACGCATCCGACGCCCGTGCAGCGCGCGGTGTTCGAGCCGGCAGTGCGCGGCGGGGACCTCGTCGTGCAAGCGCAGACGGGCACTGGGAAGACCGCGTCCTTCGCGATGCCGCTCGTCGACTCGTTGGTCAAGCGCAGCTCCAACGTCGTACAGGCCCTCGTACTCTGTCCGACTCGCGAGCTGGCATTGCAGGTCAACCGAGAGCTCGAAGCGCTCGGCAAGTATCGCAACATCAGCTGCACGGCCGTCTACGGCGGTGCTCCGATGCCACGCCAAGTGGAGGCCATTCAAGGCGGCGCACAGGTGGTGGTAGGCACACCCGGTCGCGTTCTCGATCACTTGCGACGCGGCACGCTCGACCCGAGCAGCATTCGCACGTTCATCCTCGACGAGAGCGACGAGATGCTCTCGATGGGCTTTTTGCCTCAGATTACCGAGATTCTCGGCTTCATGCCGAAGACGCTGCAGACATTGCTGTTCAGCGCCACCCTCCCACCGGACATTCGTCGTTACGCTGAACGGCACCTCAAGAATCCGCAGTTCTTGACGCTCAGCGGCGATCACATCGGCGCGCTGTCGATCGAGCACACCATCTATCTAAGCCGCGGCGACAAGCTCGGCGAGCTGATGCAAGTGATCGAGGTCGAGAACCCCGAAAGCGCGATCGTGTTCTGCAACACGCGCGACGAGACAAAGCGGGTCGCAGAGGCCTTGCAGAATCAAGGCTTCGCGGCGGGCTGGTTGAACGCCGACCTATCGCAGAACGATCGCGAGAAAGTCATGGCTGCGACTCGCAATAGCGAGTTGCGCTTTTTAGTGTGTACCGACGTCGCGGCGCGCGGCATCGACATCTCGCACCTCACTCACGTCATCAATTTCGACTTCCCCGAGTCGGCCGAGAACTACGTGCACCGCACCGGCCGCACCGGCCGCGCGGGCAGGACTGGCAAGGCCATCGCGCTGATCGAACCGGGCGACATCGGCAATCTGTATTTGATGCGGCTCACTTACAAGGTGAAGCCCGTCGAGCGTCAGTTGCCGTCGGCGCGCGAGATGAAAACCCGCGCTGAAGCCGATCTACTGCGACTTTTCGTGGACGCTTTCGCGAAGCGCAAGGCGCACCCGGACGACCTTGCCCTGGCGCGGCGGCTACTCAGCCACGAGCAAGCCGAGACGGTGATCGCCGGCTTGCTTCGCGATCATCTGGGCGCGCGCCCGGAAGCATCCGAAGAAGCCACTGCCGCCCGGCGCGCGAAAGCCCCGCGCGCCGCCGAAGCCCCGCGCGCCGCCGAAGCCCCCGCGGCGGCGAAGCCACCGGTGGTACGTGCGCCGCGTCCAGCTCCAGCGCCTCGTGCGGCTGAGCCCAGCGCACCATGCGCGGCGGAGAGCGCCCCACGCGCGGCGGAACCCAGCGCACCAATGCCTGTGCCGCGCGCTCCGGCGAGCCAAGAACGTAACCGTGCAGATCGCGAGCGCCCGCGTCGCGAGCCGCTCGCGCGCAGCAACGGCCGTAGCCATAGCTCGGAGCTGGACGACCTGCCGCGCTACACCGTCAGCGAGGCGTCAGTGAGTGACGTACGTGTCGCTGCGCCGCCACCCGTCGAGCGCGAGCTCAGCGCGGCCGACGTGGCGCTTCGCGAACGCAGCGAAGATGGCGACTTTGCGCCCGCTCGCGAAGGCGTCGCGGAGATCTACGTCAGCATCGGTCGGCGCGACGGCGCGCGGCCGAGCGACATTCAGACCATCCTCGAGCAGAACGGTCTGAATTCGGAGCAAACCGATTACATCCGAGTTCGCCAGCGGAACTCTTTTGTAGGAGTCAAGACGGAGTATTTGGAAAAGGCGGTCTCCGCGCTCAACGGCGCAGCCATCGCCGGCAAGCCCGCCTTCGCAGAACCCGCTCGCCAACGTGATTGAGCTTGCGCACAGGGGCAGATTTAGTCACATCTGGATGTGATGCCCGAGCGCCCCTCCCCCGACCTTGAGCGAATGCTCACCGACGTGGAGTGGGCAATGTCCAAGGACTTCGCCGCTCGGGATTTGGTCCCGATGCTCGAGAACTTGGTGCGCGCAGCACCGTCTGTATCGGAAGCAGCCTACTTCGCGAAGCTGCGCCTCTCCGAGCTGATCGTCGGGGACGCACCGTTCCGCGCCGCGCGGCTCGCTCGCGACGTGCTGGAGAGCGGCGAGAGTGAGCGTGCCTGGGCCGTGTTAGGCCTCGCTCACACTTTGCTCGGGCATTACCGCGTGGCCGCGCGCTCGTATCGCCGGGCGCTAGCACTGGCGCCTGAATGCGCGATCTACGAGCACAATCTCGGCCATGTCCTGGACGTAGCGCTCAATCGCCCGCACGAAGCCCTAGTCCACCTGGAGCGAGCCCACCGCTTTTCGCCACAGGAGGGCGAGATTGCCAGCTCGTACGCGCATGCTCTGCTGCGCAGCGGCCAGCTCGAGAAGGCCAAGCAATTGCTGCTGGTCGCCGTGAAGCGCCCCGAAGAGGCCGCCCAAATCCTGGCAGCCTGGCAGTACGCAAACGGAAACAAGCCCGACAACGGCCACGGCCTCTAAATTTCGGAGCTCTTCGAGCTAAAAGGCCGTTTTGGGCGTTTCGGCACTTTGCGTGAGCGGTGTCCGGAACTATCTGATTCGCGCATGTCT
>DATCFJ010000020.1:0-10333 GCA_036509605.1 Polyangiaceae bacterium
TAGCAGCCCGGTCTTGTCCCAGTAATCCAGCTGCCTGTAACTGATTGCTACGACCCGACGGGTCACGTCGGCGCTGAAGCCGTCGGCGGCGCGTTTCATCGGCCAAGGATGACACGCGTGTGATTCAAGGTGAAGCGCTACGATGCGGTCGGACGCATTTCGATGACAACAGCGGCCAGCGCGCCAACCGTCGCGACCCCGCCGAATCGCCTGACACTCCGGCCTACTGATGTCGTGCAGGAGCGCTGGTTGGCCCTCTACGTGGCGCGCCGAAGACGGAGCTCGACCCGCAGCCCATGCGAACGGCCAACTGTGCATGTCTCGCTTCTCGCCCGAAGCGAGGCGTAGGAACAGCTAGCTCGACTGGTGCCAGCACCGCGCGAGACGCACTACCCGGTGGCTGCGTCCGCGAGTTCCGGTGTGACGTCGGACGGTGACAAGGTGGTCTGAATCGGCTTTGAATCGTCCACGGGCTGTATCGAAACGACGCCAGATGTAGCGAACGCCCTGGCGAAATCCGCCTTTCGCTACATCTGGCGGCGTCTCGATACACGCCAACCGGATTTAGGTTCCGGCGCCGCAAGGCGTGGGGGTTCAAGTCCCTCCTCGTGCACTGGGGTCGAGCGCGGCGCTCGCTAGTAGACCTCGAACAGCGCGTTCTCAGTGATGCTCGCTTGCTTGAGGATGGCGCGTGCGGTGCCTTCCTTGAGCGTGTGCCCCTTGTGGATCGGGACGGTGACTGGGTTGCGACCAGGCTTGGTCAGCACAACATGGCTTCCGCTCTGTCGATCTTGCTCCCAGCCCACCGCACGAGCGCTCGGACCAGACGTGCCGCGCTGAGCTGTGCCATGCGACCCATAGCATCACCTCGCCGCGCGCCGCTTCGTGCTTTCAGCTCGTGATGCGAGCCAGAGCTCGATCGCATCGGTCGTCATTGCCCGCGCGTGTGACACGGAGTCAGCTTCAGTGACCACACCCGGGAGCTCGGGCACTTCAATCGTGAAGCCGCCGGCTTCGAGGTCCGGCGTCAGCACGGCTCCGTAGCTGCGGCCGCGCACGCGGACATCAATTTCCTGGGGCGCGCGCAGTCCCGCTACACGCAACCGGAGATCTTGAACGATCGGCGCGACCGCGACCGCGATCACCACTTGTCCTTCGGCCGTCGCATCCACGAGGTGTTTTTTGTCGGTCGTCTGAACGAGCACCCTTTTGCCATCCGTTTGCAGCGCGAGGCGCGCCAGAGGCCTGACCACGTCGGCAAAGTGAACGCGTAGATACCGTGCGGCTTTACGCACTGCAGGGAGCGCGATGCCGACGGCCAGCAGGTTGGCGATGACACGGAGCTCGACCAAGTCTTCGAAGGAATAGATGCGCCGCGAGCCCTTGCCGCGGGCGCGTTGCACGGAAGGTCGTAGCAGCCCGGTCTTGTCCCAGTAATCCAGCTGCCTGTAACTGATTGCTACGACCCGGCGGGTCACGTCGGCGCTGAAGCCATCTGTCGCGCGTTTCATCCACGTAGGATGACACGCGTGTGATTCGAGGTGAGCGCTACGATACGCCTCGAGGCATTTCGAAGACAGCAGCCGCCGCGCGCCAACCGTCTGAACCCCGCAGAATCGCCTGGCACTGCGGCCTGCTGATGCCGCGCGGCAGGGCTGGCCGCCCGCTACATGGCGTCGAAGGCGCGGCTCGGCCGCATCCCCATGCGAACGGTGCCAACTGTGGATGTCTCGCTTCGGGCCCGAAGGAAGGCCTAGGAACACCTTGGCGAGCTAGCTCGCCTTGTCCCAGCAACCCCGCGAGACGCCACTGCCCGGTGGCTGCGTCCGCCAGTTCCGGTGCGGCGCCGGGTGGTGGCGAGGCGGTCTGAATCGTCTTTGAATCGTCCACGGGCTGTATCGAAACGACGCCAGATGTAGCGAGCGCCCTGGCGAAATCCGCCTTTCGCTGCATCTCGCGGCATCTCGATACACGCCGACCGGATTTAGGTTCCGGCGCCGCAAGGCGTGGGGGTTCAAGTCCCTCCTCGTGCACTGGAAACCCCGGCGGGGTTCCTACTCTATCGAAAAGAGGTCGATGTCACCGGTCGTGCGCGGGAAGCCGTGCGCGGCGAGGGCGTATGCACCGACGACGAGGAACTCGACGCCGTTGTCGATGAAGCCTTTGGCGATGTCGACGAAGTCCTCGTTGACGTCCATCGAGCTCAGCGCTGGCGCTGTACCAGCGCTCCTGGCATGTCCTTGCGTTCGTAGTTTGCGATCGGCTTGCCCGCAACGTCGCGAACCCTCGTAGTTTGCGTGGCGACGTGCTGGATGGGTGTCCATCGACAACGACACGACGAGTCGAGGAGTCGCAGCGGCGAAATGCACGTCGGCAAGAGCTTGCGGCTAAGCCTCCGTCCTTCCGATCGGGAGCCGCACGTGAAAAGTCGTGCCCTCACCGACCTTCGTGTCGAAAGTCAGGCTGCCCTGGTGCTTTTCGACCACGATCATGCGGGCGATGGCCAAGCCTTGACCGGTGCCTCTTCCGATTTCCTTGGTCGTGAAAAAGGCGTCGAAAATCTTCGGGCGCGATGCCTCGGGGATGCCGGTACCCGTGTCGGCGATGCTGACCAAGATTTCGGAATCGCCTTCGCGGCGCGTCGTGATCGTGATCGTGCCGCGCTTGCCCGAAGGCGGTTTGAGGTCGGCAATCGCATGGGCCGCGTTCACGAGCAGGTTCAAGAACACCTGATTCAGCTCGCTCGGGCAAGCAAGGATTTCTGGGATGTCCCCCAGGTCGAGTGCAACGTCTGCAAGTAGCTTGGTCTCGTTGGCGGAAATCGTGACCGTGTTACGTAGTGCACGGTTTACGTCCATGCTTGCGCGCTCGCCGCCATCCGGATGTCCGAACTCCTTCATGGCACGCACCAGATTCGCAACCCGCGCCGTGCCGTCTTGGATCGCCTCGAGTGACCTCGGGACGTTGGCAATCAGGTAATCGATACGGAGCTCTTTCTCGGCGGCGCGAAGCGCGGCGATGTCCGTCGCCGAAGCTCCGCTCTCTTCGATCTTACCAACAAATGCACGATAACGGTGATTGAGCGTCAGCATGTTGGTGAAGGCTGAGCGTAGAAAATTCATCTCATCCCCCACGAATTGGATCGGGGTGTTGATCTCGTGAGCGATTCCAGACGCCAGACGTCCCACGGATTCGAGCTTTTGAGCTTGGCGAAGCTCGAGCTCGAGGCGTATTCGCTCGGTCGTATCTCGAATCACGCCGACCGTCTTGATCACCTTTCCTCGGGCGTCGAAGATGGGTGACTTCACCGTGTGGCACATCAGGACCTTGCCGTCGTAGCGAATCATCGGTTCTTCGGGGATGTCGAGCGTGAGGCCGGTCGAAAAGACATGGAGGTCGTCCTTGACGTACTGCTGCGTCAAGTCCGGCTCGCTGAAGGGAGCGTCCACCAGCCCTTTGAGCTGCGCATTGGTCATGCCGTACGCGGTGAGAAAGGCCTTGTTCGCCCACTCCAGCTTGGAGTGTGGACCCTTGACGAGCACCATGTCGGAAATGGCATCCAGAATCTGCTGCAGCATGCCCTCCATGTCTCCTTTCGCCTGTATCAACCGGGTGATCTCTATCGCGAAGCCGGCGCAGCAGCGTGCCTCGCCAAGCAGGACGAGAAACTTCGCCGAATACCAGGTACGCGTCGAAGAATCCTCGCTCGGCAGGGTTTCGAACACCTCCAAGTTCTCACCCGTGCGCAGCACCTGTTGATCGTGCTGACGGATTATTTCGGCTGGCTCCGGAGCGAGGCAGTCGAAGTCGGTCTTGCCCAGGACTCCATCGCGCGGGTTTCCAAGGTTATTCTCGGCGGCGCGGTTTGCGTACAGGTATCGCCCTGCGCTGTCTTTGATCCACCACGCCCCTGGCAAGTGTCCGATGAGTCGCTGGAAATTGGCTAGCTCGTGCGGCGAGCACAGCAGTGGCTCAATCTCCAAATTCGGCAACGGCATCTCTGTATTACGCCCGTCCCGACTCAACGGTAAGGACTGGCTCTCGGGCAGACACGCGCAGAATTTGCGCGGCTCGTCGCGTTCCACGAGTCGGCGACGGTACGACTCGTTCCGTCGAGCGGTCTGTGCGACGGATCAGTCGGTCGCTTCGCTCGGAGCGTCGACTACGCCCCGGCAATCGTCTCCGAATCGTCCACCGCGTGTCTCGAAACGACGCCAGATGTAGCGAACACCCTGGCGAAATCCGCGTTTCGCTACCTCTCGCGGCATCTCGATACACGCCAACCGGATTTAGGTTCCGGCGCCGCAAGGCGTGGGGGTTCAAGTCCCTCCTCGTGCACGGAATGTGAGGTTGTTCGATGCCCGCTTGCTCGGTTGGGTATCGAGCAACTCGCGCCGAGATAGCTCTGGCCAAACGGAGCTTCAAAGGGTTCCGGGACGTCAGACCTGATGGGCGGTGTGGAGGCTCGGGTCGAAGCCGCTTTCACGGAATGCTGAAGCAATGCTCACCGGCGCGTGGCGGGAGCACGACGCGGTTGGCGACGCCCGCCATTGCGGTCTCGACTCGCAGCGCGTTGTGCACGTCGAGCTCGTCCACTTGGAAGTAGTCTCCTGACGCACCCGAAAGTGATAGCTCCGTCTGTTCCGCGCGCACGTACACGCTGACGGAAACGCCCGAGATCACGATCGTGCCTGGCTGAGCAATGCGTGACAGCCACTGATTGTTGGCGCCGTAACGATTCGGTCGGCCAGCCCGCAACGCCGAATCCACTTCCTGAGCGTCGACCTCGCGCACGGGTATCCCGAGCTCGGTGAAAATCTCGCTCACGTCCGCATCGTCACGGCTGCGCAGCGCACAGAGGAGCTCGTCGCCATCATTGGCATGTCCGCCGATGGCACGATGGAATCTGAAGTAGCGCATCAAGCGCGTCCAGCGTACGAGCTCGTCGAAGCTATGATTCCGATAGAGATAAGCGAGCCACTTCGGATCTTTGGAATCGTTCATGGCTTAGGGTAGCGCCGCCAGGGACGGAAGCACTTCGGTGCGCTACCGACCAACGAGTTCGAAGAGACCCCTCGTGCACTGAAGTGAAAATGCTCGGCTAGCTGCGCGCCCGCTCGAGCAGCTCGCCGAGGTTTAGTCGGGATGCCCAGGTGGTGAGGTAGGTTTGGTCCATCTTCTCGGCGCTAATTTGCAAGACCGACACGATGTCCCGCCATTGCTTGTCGGAGACTTCGCCGCCGTCGCGAAACCAGAGCAGCTTGCGCAGCACGGTATCTTCAGGAGCCTTGACGACGAGTGACTCGCCGCTTGCCGTTACGGTCGTCGGGCGACGCCTCGAAAACTCGCTCTCGTCGAATGGTTCGTAGCCACGGCCGAAGAAATCGATCTTAGTGACGACCGGTAAGTAGAAGGCGTTCGCGCAGCTGGCATGTAGGACGGCGTCGCGCAGCATGTCGACGTCGACTTCGAAGTCAGTGCCCAACGCTGCGCCGAGCTCAGCGGCCTTTCCGACGGGTAATGCAATCACGAAATCGATGTCATTGGTGGCTCGCGGCTCCCCTTGGAGCGAACTGGCCAAGCTGCCACCGACGAAGTAATCGGCGCCCACCGCGGTCAGGGCACGAGCAACTTTGAGCGCAATGTCGAGCGCGTTTTCGCCGACCTCAGCCGACATCGAGCTCTATACCGGGGAAGAGTCGCTCTGCGACCTCACGCCCGTAGAGGCGGCGGGCAAGTCGTGCACGGACAACATTGGCCGGAGCCTCGGGGTCGTCTGTCCGAATCGCGGCTTCTGCCAGCTCTCGAACCGCCGAGCTCAGCCCCGCAGCGGTCGTGATTCGAGCGAGCGGAGTCTGCGCGCGAAGCAGCTCGTAATACCGATCCAGGGCTCGCTCGGACGTATCGCGCATGACAGCCGCGAGTATAGCAACCGGCCTACGAAACGTCTCCGAATCGTCCCCTCGACCGCTGAAATGTCGTGAACTAGAGCGAACGGCGAAGCCGGACGTGGCTTTCGCATCGGTCGGCTACGCCTCGCGACGTGTGCGTTCGCGCGCCGCGCGCTCCAGTCATGAATTCGTCAGCGCCGTTTCACGCGCTAGGCGCCCTCCAATATTGTGCGCTCGCGAGCAAACAGCGCCTGAACTGCGTCCATCACCAGTCGCACCCGAGCGGTCTCGCGGTGATCGGGCGGAATTACCAGAAAAGCTTCGGAGCGCGCGACGACGGCTGGCGTGAGGCGGACGAGCTTCGCGTCATCAAGCACCGCAAAGCACGGCAAGACGGCGATGCCGAGCCCCGCGCGTACCGCGTTCAGTGCGGACGCCACGCTGTCGGCGGTGAGCACGATATCTTCAGGACTCGAATGCTCGTTGAGCCAAACGGCACCCGGCGCGCGAGCCACGCTCCCGCGGAAGCCAATCACCGGCAGGCCCCGAAGCAAGCAACCGGACAGCGGGATCGGCACGGCCAGACCGTTACCCTCCAGCCAAGCCGACGAAGCGTAGACGGACCAGCCGACCTCACCCAGCTTGCGCGTGACGAGTGTCGAGGTGGACTCGCGAAACATGCGGATGGCAAGGTCCGCTTCGCGACGCATCAGATCGAGCGCGGCGCTGGCGACCACGAGCTCGATCTGAATCTTGGGATGCTCCTCCCGCAATGGCAGCAGCCCCTGCATGATGAAGGTGGCGACGCTCTCGGTAGTCGACAGCCGAACCAGGCCCTCGGCCTTCTGATCCTCCCCGCCGATGCGGCGCTCAAGCGCCTGAATGCCCGCTTGCATGGTCTCAGCCAGGTCGGCAGCCAACTCCCCAGATGCGTTGAATTTGAGACCCTCCGGCGTACGCGCAACGAGCTTGCCGCCGAGCGCCGTCTCGAGCGCGCGGAACCGCCGGCTGGCCGTGGACTGCTCCACCTTGAGCAAGCGCGCCGCCGCGCCTAGCGACCCGGCCTGCCGGAGCGCGAGCAGGAAGCGCAAATCATCCCAGTTCAGGCCCATTTCGCGAGCGTGCGCCGGGGGGGCGATCCTTGCAAGGGGCTCATGCAGCGATGCCGTCTGCACGAGCTTTGCGGTGCTCGGTATCAACACCTTCGACGCAATCGCGCGTCACCCAAAAGAGGGACCCAAAGCCATGCATACCCAGAACGACTCCTCCGGACTTCCGAGCATCGCCGCCGTCGTCAGCCACGACGTGACCGACTTCGACACCTGGCAGCGAGCCTTCGACGGCTCCAGCGCGGCCCGCAAAGGCGCCGGCATCGTGGCCGCCCACGTGAACCGGGACGCCGCAAATCCCAATCAACTGAGCGTGTACCTGGCCAGCAACGACGCCGAGCGACTGAACGCGTTTCTCTCCAGCCGCGACCTGATGGGCACCATGCGCGACGCTGGCGTGAAAGGCCCGCCCGCGATCGCAATGATCACGCCGGTCGAAGACCAAACCGTGAAAGACCGACCGCTCGCCGGCGCCATCGTACGTCATGAAGTCCAAGACTTCGCGATCTGGAAGCGCGCCTTCGACGGCGACAGCGACGCCCGCCGCAAAGCCGGCATCATCGGTCACGCGGTCAACCGCGGCCTCAAGAACCCGAATCTCGTCGTCGTGTACCTACAAGCCGAATCCGTCGATTCACTACGCGCCTTCGCCAGCCGCCCCGAGCTCAAAGCCGTAATGACAGCCGCAGGAGTCATCGGCGCCCCCGACATCAGCTTCGTAACGGGCGGCGCCTGGACAAACTAGCGCGCCCCGCTCAGCCCGAGCGGCGCTGTAAGCGCCGCTCGACGCCAATCGAGCCACACGTGTGACACGCGCTCGCGGGTGTAGATCGGCAGCTTGCGTTCGCGATCGATGCGTTCGCTTCCGGGCGACACGACGAGAATTCTGCGCGTCGCAGCGCAACTCCTGCGCGTCGCAGCGTCAAAGCGACGCGCCCCGCTAACCTTCTGGCGCAGACGCGCGTTCCCAACCAAAAATGTCGAGGGCGGCACGTTGCTTGCTCCCACAGACTTGCGAATGTCGAGCTATCCCACGCACCCGCCTCATCCCGAACGTGTCTGCTGGGGTTGCGACCAACATTGTCCCGCGGACGACCTGACCTGCGGCAAAGACACGGTCCGAACCCCACACCCCGTCGAGCTATTTGGGGACGATTGGAACGAGGCGGAAAGTCGCCGCGATACGCCCGATGAAATGACTCGTTCGCGCTCGTCCGGTGTGAGGCCGCTGCTGCGGGCGCGTTAGCCAGTAGTGCGCTAAGGCGCCGAAAAATTCAGGAGGTTGCCGGTCAGCATCAGCAGAGACAGCGTTGTCCAGCTCTTCTGGTAGTAGATGGTGCCCGCGGTTAGTTTCAGTGTCGCAACCGCTGCGTAGGCGTCGTTGGTGAACTGTTGGTATTGCGCGCTGTGCATGGCAGCCACGCCCGCGGGCCCAACGAACGAGGCCGCTTGTAGCCCCGCGGCGAAGACTTTGTCCGGATCAGGAGTGCCGTTTAGGTCGTAGCCGTTCGTGATGTTCGCGACGCCAACGCCGGCGTAAAACGACGTAATCTTGGCCAAGTAGGTCTTGGCGCGTGCTTCGTTGGAAAAGCAGTAGTCTTCTGCGATGCGAAACGGGGTGCGAGTGGCGTCGTTCTGAAAGTTGAGCGGGGCGCCGGCCGCACCCCCGGGGACCCCGCTGGAGCTGCACCACGCCGGAACTAAGCCATTAGTGGCGTTACCGCTCGTGGCATTGAGGCTTTTGTCCAAAATCGCGTAACTCGAATCCAGTACGCGCGTCCATTCTGCTGTCTTGCCGGTGAGCTCCCCGAACACTCTGTAGTAGGCGGGCGCGAAATAGGACGGATTGGTGATGTCCATGTCGCCCCACTGATCACCGGGCTTCAGCATGTCTTGCCGGGTGTGATCCACCTCGAAGTTCCAGATGGCGTCGACCAGCTTCTTGGCGTTGTTCAGGTAGCTGTCGCTGAGCGCGCCTTGCCCGCTCCATTGTCGGTCGGCCATGATCAGGGCCCACGCCATGTCTTCATCGCCGTCCGTGGCCCCGCCGAGACCGTCGGCTGTCACGGTTCCATCCGGTCCAATGTCCCAGTTCATCAGCCCATTCTGGTTCAGATGCAGCTGCTCGTATTTCCACAGGTCGTCGAATAGCGGCTGATCATCCAGGTACACCGCGAGCAACATGCCGTAGCCAATGCCTTCGGAGGCCGTGGAGCCAATGACCGCGCCCGAGTCGGGCTTTTTCACGCGGCGAAACCCACCGGCGCCATCGGCAGTGACGACGGTGTTCTTCCAATCCTGATAAGCCGCTGCGACGTCGGCACTCTTGGCGCCCGTGGGATAAGTACAGAACGGGCTTCTGTTGTTTTGTGGAAAGGGATGCTTGGCCACGGTCGTGGGGTTCCCGCCCGACCCGCCCGAGCCGCCTGGTCCGTTCGAGCCGCTTGAGCCGCCCGAGCCAACTTGGCCACCTGAGGTGTTTGCTCCGCCCGAGCTGGGTGTGCCCGCCGACCCCGGAGCGCCCGCCTCGCCGCTGCTGCTGCTGGTTTGACCGCTTGCGCCTGTGCTTGCGCCGCCCGCGCCTGAGCCGCCTGTGCCCGGGCCATTCGAGCTGCCACAGCCGATGACAACGCTGCTCGCGCAGATGGCCGCGCCAACCGCAACAGCACGTGAGCCAGATCGTAGGCTGAAGAGCGCGGATCGGAATCTGAAATTTCTCACGCATCCGCAGTGTAGTCCCGGAGGCGGCTCGACGCATGCTCATGGCGCGGCGAAACGCCGTAGCAGTTGGACTCGAAAAATCCTCTCAGGCATCTGCGCTCGATCAGCGCTCAGTTCTGAGCTTTCGTGCAGCGTGCGGGCAACTGCAAGGCAACGCGCAGCCTGCGTTTCGTCAACACGGCGAAGCGCGCCTCTACCTCTGGACAGCTCGAAACCTTGACGCTGTATGATTGCAGGCGTGCGCTGCGCCGGCTCTCACGGTTCCGGCGTTGCTGCCACGAACATAGCGGTGGGGATGATGGCGCCCGCGGCGTAGTAGGTGGCGCCGGTGTCGGGCGCGTAGGGCAGACACGTGCCCGTGGCGTTGCTCCAGAGTGGGGGTAGCGCGGCCGGCGTGGCGTCGACTGGGCGAATAGAGCGCCAGCCACCCGTGCAAGCTGGCGCTGAGGTGGCGCAGAATTTGGGCGGCTTGGCAGCGTTGCGGCTTGGCATTTTCACGACCGGCGCGTCGACCATGCAGTTAGAGTCACAAAACGTTCCCACCACGGTCGCGGGTGAAGTCGCGTCCGAAATTGGCAGGCAGTAGTACGGTGCGCCCGCGTACTGCGACTC
>DATCFJ010000021.1:0-7025 GCA_036509605.1 Polyangiaceae bacterium
GAACCCGATCGTGCTCTTCAACATCGGGCTGGTGTACGCCGCGATGGGGCGCCCGGTGGACGCGGTTGACGCGCTCGGCGCCGTGGTCGGTTCTTCGACGCTGTCACCCGAACAGCACGACCGCGCACAAAAGACTCTAGAAGATCAGCAGGCGCGGATTGGCCGCCTGTCGATCACGACCGTTCCTGACGGCGCACGCATCGACGTGGACGGCGTCGAGGTCGCCAAGACTCCGCTCAGTGCGCCGCTGCGCGTCGCCGAAGGCACGCACGTGATCGGCGCCGTCGCCGAGGGCTGCGCGCACGCGCACAAAGAGGTCGTGATCGCCGGAAACGCGGACGCTAGCTTGAGCTTCGAGCTCGTGCTCGGCCAAGCCAAGCGCCCTGCGAATCTGACCGTGCACTCACGCACTCCGGGCGCGGACGTGCTCGTCGACGGTCAGCCCGGCGGTAAGACTCCGCTCGCTACTTCGGTCTCGCTTGCGGCCGGACACCACAGCGTCGAGCTGCGTCGCTCCGGCTACCAAACGAGCAAGCAGGATGTCGAGCTGGGTGAGGGAGCGACCGGCGACGTAACCTTGGATCTGTCCGTGGACTCTCACGCTTTGGCCACGGAGGGCGCGGAGCTTTCGATTGAGCTGAACGAGCCAAGCGCGAACGTGACGGTCGACGACGAGCGCTTCGGGCTGTACGCCGCGCCGCTTCGTTTGCCGAAAGGCGAGCACCGCGTGCGGCTCGAGGTCGCGGGTTTCCTGCCCTTCGAGCAAGACGTGACGCTCGAGTCCGGTAAACCGAACGTGCTCACGCCGTTTCTGTCGCCCACTCCTGAAACTCGTCAAGCACACGACTCGAACGTACGCATGCATCGCGTGCTCGGTTGGGTCGGTGTGGGCGCGGGCGCCGCCATCGCTGGCACGGGTGTGGCCTTGACGGTTGTCGGCGGCTCGCATAAGACATCCGCACAGAAGGATCTCGACGCCGCGAACGCCGCGATCGAAGCGGGCAAGGCGAACATGGGCGGCGCTCCGTGCAACCCGCACATTCAGGACTACGACGCCGCGCTGTGTGGCGCGCCCGCCGACGCCGCCCAAACGCGTATCGATCACGCCAAGACGGAACAACTCGTCGGCTTCATCGGTATTGGCGCCGGTGCTGCGGTGCTGGCTACGGGCGTGGTTCTGCTGTTCACGGGCGAGAGCTCGCACCGCTTCGATCCGCCCGCCAAGAGCGCTGGGGCGCGCGGCCCGTCTTGGGCGTTCGCGCCGGGTCCCGGCCAGCTCGGCTTGGGTCTCGTCGGCGCGTTCTAAAGGTTTCGCCCGTTCGGGTTGCGGTCTCGCGCAATCTGCTGGAAAAAAAGGCTGGGATCCCGCTAGGTTTTTGTGGCTGCTCGTGAGGCAAAAGGCCGCGATCCGGATTGCGCGCTTGGGGCCACTGGGGTACGCCCGAAACCGAGGATCCCCAGATGACCGACCGCTCCCTTGATTCCTTTGGCACGCGTTCCGAGCTCGACGTAAACGGTAAGAAATACACGTACTTTAGCTTGCCGAAGTTCGCGGCAGCGAGCGGCAAGGACGCGGCAAGGTTGCCCTTCTCGCTGCGCATCCTGCTCGAGAATCTACTGCGCTGCGAAGACGGCAAAGCGGTCGTCAAAAAAGACATCGAAGCGCTCGCCAGCTGGGACCCCAAAGCGCTGCCCGACACCGAGATCGCCTTTCACCCCGCGCGTGTCGTCTTGCAAGACTTCACCGGCGTGCCGGCCGTGGTCGACTTGGCCGCGATGCGCGACGCGATGGCGGACATGGGAGGCGACCCATCTAAAATCAATCCGCTGTTCCCCTCCGAGCTCGTGATCGATCACTCGGTGCAGGTGGACTTCTACGGCACCAGCGACTCGCTGCTCAAGAACACGAACAAAGAGTACGAGCGCAACGAAGAGCGCTACGTGCTCCTGCGCTGGGCGCAAACCGCGTTCAACAACTTCCAGGTCGTGCCGCCGTCGACGGGCATCGTGCATCAGGTGAACCTCGAGTACCTGGCGCGCGTCATCTTCGACAAAGACGGCGTCGCGTATCCGGACACCATCGTCGGTACTGACAGCCACACCACGATGATCAATGGCATCGGCGTGCTGGGTTGGGGCGTCGGCGGTATCGAGGCCGAGGCGGCCATGCTCGGTCAGCCGATCAACTTGCTCATCCCGCAGGTGATCGGCTTCCGGCTCTTCGGTGCCATGCCCGAAGGTGCGACGGCGACCGATCTCGTGCTGACAATCACCCGCAAATTGCGCGACAAAGGCGTGGTCGGCAAGTTCGTCGAGTTCTACGGCGACGGCCTCGACCATCTGCCGCTCGCGGACCGCGCGACCATCGGCAACATGAGCCCGGAGTTCGGCTCCACCTGCGCCATCTTCCCGATCGACGCCGAGACGCTCACGTACGTGCGCCTCTCTGGCCGCAGCGAGGAACGCGCCGCGCTGATCGAAGCCTACGCGAAAGCGCAGGGCCTATTCCGCGAAAAGGGCAGCCCCGATCCGGTATTCACCGACACGCTCGAGCTCGATCTCTCGACCATCGTTCCGACCATGGCCGGTCCGCGCCGCCCGCACGACAAAGTCGCGCTCAAAGACGTCGGCGCCGGTTTCGCCAAAAACTTAGGGGAGATGGTCGCGCTCGCCAAGAACAAGGGCAAAGGCGCCCCCGCTCCCGCCAAGCCGGAAGATCTGGCGACGCGTGTGAAGACGTCGCTCGACGGCGCTGAGTTCGAGGTCGGCCACGGCTCGGTGGTGATCGCCGCGATCACTTCGTGCACCAACACCTCGAACCCGTACGTGATGCTCGGCGCAGGGCTACTCGCGCAAAATGCGGTCGCCAAGGGCCTCAGCGTCAAGCCTTGGGTGAAGACGAGCCTCGCGCCCGGCTCCAAGGTCGTGACTCAGTATCTCAAGGCGGCGGGCGTGCTGCCGAGCCTCGAGTCGCTGCATTTCAACGTGGTCGGCTACGGCTGCACGACGTGCATCGGCAACAGCGGTCCGCTGCCCGAGACGATCAGCGCCGCGATTCACGAGGGCGATCTGGTGGCGGTCAGCGTGCTCAGCGGTAACCGTAACTTCGAGGGCCGCGTTAGCCCCGACGTGCGCGCGAACTACTTGGCCAGCCCGCCATTGGTGGTTGCTTACGCGCTCGCCGGTCGCATCGACATCGATTTTGCGACCGAGCCGCTGGGCAAGAGCCAAGACGGCACGGACGTATTCCTGAAGGACATCTGGCCGTCGACCAAGGACATCTCGGACGTGGTGCAGAAGAACGTGACCTCGGAGATGTACCGCGAAGAGTACGCCGAAGTGTTCACGGGCGACGCCGCCTGGCGCGCGCTGCCGGTGCCGGAAGGCAGCCGTTTTTCCTGGTCGAACGACAGCACCTACGTGCGAAAACCCACGTTCTTCGAGAACATGAAGATGGAGCCTGAGCCGCTCAAGAATATCGAAGGCGCGCGCGTGCTCGCGATGCTCGGTGATTCCGTGACCACCGATCACATCTCGCCCGCCGGCAACATCGCCAAGAATTCGGCAGCAGCCTCGTACCTCGTCGAGCACGGCGTGAAGCCCGCGGACTTCAACCAATACGGCGCGCGGCGCGGCAATCACGAGGTGATGATGCGCGGCACATTCGCCAACGTGCGCTTGCGCAATCAGCTCGTGCCCGGCGTCGAGGGCAGCGTGACGCGTTACCTGCCGAGCAACGAGCAGACGTCGATCTACGCCGCCGCCATGATGTACAAAGCGGACAACACGCCGCTCGTGATCTTGGCCGGCAAGGAATACGGCTCTGGCTCTTCTCGCGATTGGGCCGCCAAGGGCACGTTCATGCTGGGCATTCGCGCGGTCATTGCCGAATCCTACGAGCGCATTCACCGCAGCAACTTGATCGGCATGGGCGTCCTGCCGCTGCAGTATTTAGACGGTCAGAACCGCGAGAGCCTCGGCCTGACCGGCGAAGAGACCTTCGCCATCGCCGGTGTCACGACAAGCCTCGCGCCAGGTGTAAAGCTCACGGTGACCGCGGGCGAGCGTAAATTCGACGTTCTAGCCCGTATCGATACCCTCGTGGAGCTCGACTACTACAAGCACGGCGGCATCTTGCAATTCGTGCTGCGCCAGCTGTTAAAGGCTTCGGCCTAGCCGCGCATTCGACTCAGAAGGGCTACGCTTCGGTACACGCCGACGTGCAGTTCTTCAGCGGCGGCGACTCGCTCACCGTTGAGGGCGCGGGCGGCGCCGACTTGCCCGCGTTCACAGCGCATGCGTCGATCGCACCGAGCGACGTTGTGATCACGGCGCCGACTTGTCCGGAGCTGATCTGCCCCGAGTTCGATCGCTTGCAGGACCTAGCCGTGACCTGGACGGGTGGCGGTGCAGGTCAAGTGCGAGCCAGCTTCGAGACCGTCCCGCGCCGGACGCAGCATCGTACCAACGTCGAAGCCCTTGGAGCACCGCTCCGCAGGCTGGCCAAAAGCCGGGTGGGCCCGTCGGCCGGCGGCGCCCAAAAGGTCACCGAGCGGGCTGCGGGAAATACACATTTTCTGCAGTAGTGCTAAAGCTCCCCCGGATCCCAAGGCGCTCGGCTCCCCCGTAGAAATGGCTACTCAAAAAGCTCTCACGCTCCTCGACACGACCGTTGGTAAGAAGGCCGCGTTAGCAGTTACTGGCGTCATTCTGTTCGGCTTCGTGATCGGTCACATGCTGGGAAACCTGCAGGTGCTGCTCGGTCCGGAGGTTTTCAACGCCTACGCCGCGGGCATCAAAGAAAAGCCCGTGCTCCTCTGGGGCGTACGCTTCGTGCTGCTCGCCTCGGTGCTGGTGCACACCACGATCGTGCTCGACCTGTACGGCAAGAGCGTGGCGGCGCGCCCCGTCGGCTACCTCGTGAAGAAGAACATCGCTACCAGCTACGCGGCAGTGACGATGAGGTTCACTGGGCCGCTCTTGCTCGTGTATCTCATCTTCCACCTAGCGCACTTTACGTTCCCCGGTGTTTCGCTTGGCGACTACGACCACGTGCCGGGCGACGTGTACTCGAACTTCGTCAACGCGTTTCACATCCCGTGGGTCGTTGCGCTGTACGTGACCGCCAACGTAGCGCTGGGTTTTCACCTGTATCACGGCGCTTTCAGCATGCTGCAGTCGGTCGGGCTGAATCACCCGCGTTACAACAAGCGCATCCGAAACGCCGCTCGCGGCCTCGCGTTCTTGGTGACGGCCGGTAACGTGTTCCTGCCTCTCACCGTGCTCTTGGGCCTCGTGAAGTAGCGGGCCTCCGCCCCGGAAATTGAAAGACTTCTGATGCAACTAGACGCGCGCGCACCCTCAGGTCCCATCGAGAAGCGTTGGAGCGAGGCTCGCTTCCAAAGCAAGCTCGTCAACCCGGCCAATCGCCGGAAATACAAGGTCATCGTCGTCGGCTCGGGCCTCGCAGGCGGCGCGGCCGCCGCGACCCTCGGTGAGCTCGGCTACAACGTGTCCTGCTTCTGCTATCAGGACAGCCCGCGCCGTGCGCACAGCATCGCCGCGCAGGGTGGCATCAACGCCGCCAAGAACTACCAGAACGACGGCGACAGCGTTTACCGCCTCTTCTACGACACCGTAAAGGGTGGGGATTTTCGCGCGCGCGAGTCGAACGTGTACCGCTTGGCCGAGCTGAGCGTGAACATCATCGACCAATGCGTGGCGCAGGGCGTGCCGTTTGCCCGCGAATACGGTGGCTTATTGGGCAACCGCAGTTTCGGCGGCGCCCAGGTAGCGCGCACGTTCTACGCGCGTGGCCAAACCGGCCAACAGCTCTTGCTCGGCGCGTATCAATCGCTGTCCAAGCAAATCGAAGCGCACACGGTCAAGATGCACCCGCGCACGGAGATGCTCGATCTGATCGTGATCGACGGCGTGGCGCGCGGCATCGTGACGCGGGACCTCGTCACCGGGAAGATCGAAGCGCACACCGCGGACGTGGTCGTGCTGTGCAGCGGCGGCTACGGCAACGTGTTCTACCTGTCGACCAACGCCAAGGGTTGCAACACGACGGCCACCTGGCGCTCGCACCGCCGCGGCGCGTATTTCGCCAATCCGTGCTTCACGCAGATTCATCCGACGTGCATTCCGCACAGCGGCGACTATCAGTCGAAGCTCACGCTCATGAGCGAGTCGTTGCGCAACGACGGCCGCGTTTGGGTGCCCAAAAACGTCGCTGATTTGCAGAAGGATCCGAAGACGATCCCGGAGTCCGACCGCGATTACTACTTGGAGCGGCTGTACCCAAGCTTCGGTAATTTGGTGCCGCGCGACATCGCGTCGCGTCGTGCCAAGGACATGTGCGACCAGGGTAAGGGCGTCGGCCCTGAGGTGGCGGGCGTTCGCCGCGGTGTTTATCTGGATTTCTCGGAAGCCGTCAAACGGCTCGGTCGCGACGCGGTCGCCGAGCGCTACGATAACCTGTTTCAGATGTACGAACGCATCACCGGCGAAAACCCGTACGAGGTGCCGATGCGCATGTACCCCGCCATCCACTACACGATGGGCGGCCTGTGGGTGGACTACAACCTGATGAGCACCATCACCGGGCTGTTCGTGGGCGGCGAAGCCAACTTCTCCGATCACGGTGCGAACCGGCTCGGCGCCAGTGCGCTGATGCAAGGCTTGGCTGACGGCTACTTCGTGCTGCCGGTTACGGTCGCCAATTACCTGGCGAGCGTGAAGCCCGGCGGCGTGGATGACTCGCACCCGGACGTGAAGCGCACGGTCAGCGAGGTCGAAGGTCGCATCAAGCAGTTCCTGTCGATCGGCGGCAAGCGCACACCAGAGTCGTTCCACCGCGAGCTCGGCACGTTGATGTGGGACTACTGCGGTATGGCCCGCACGGCGGACGGCCTCAAGTTCGCGCTCGGCAAGATCCCGGAGCTGCGCGAGCAGTTTTACGCGGACCTGAGCGTCGTGGGCAGTGGCGAAGAGCTGAACATGATGCTGGAAAAAGCCGGCCG
>DATCFJ010000022.1:0-2435 GCA_036509605.1 Polyangiaceae bacterium
CCGGATCAAGAGCCGCCGCTCGGGCACGGCCTCCGGGTGTTTCCGCAAGTAGGCTTCGAGCTCGCTCGTAGCTTCGGCGGGTCGGCCTTTGTCGACCAACATCCGCGCCTGGTTGGCCGGGTCTGGGTGGGAAAACGCGCAGCCGCAGAGCGACAAGACGAGCAGAGAACCATTCGAAACCAGAGCCCAGGACCTCATCCGCGAGAACCCACGCTAGCAGACTCGCTCAGCGTGAGCGAAGATCGCAAACATGCACCTTTCGGAGAACAGCGTCATCTGCGTCGTGGGCGCCGGGCAAATGGGCGCGGGCATCGCTCAGCTGTGCGCGCAAGGCGGCTACACGGTCCTGCTGGTCGACGCGGCCATCGAACGCGCGCAGGCCGGCAAGGCCGGCATCGAGAAGCAGCTCACACGACTGTGCGACAAGGGCAAGCTCGAAGCAGCGCAGCGCGACGCGATCCTGCAGCGCATCGAAGTCAGCACGGGCGAGCTCGCCTACCCGCGCGCGGATCTGATGATCGAGGCGGCCAGCGAAAACCGCGAGCTCAAGTTTGCGATCTTCGAGCAAGCCGACGCGCTCTGCAAACCGGGCGCCATCTTGGCCTCGAATACGTCGAGCATCTCGATCACGCTGCTCGCGGCCCGCACGAAACGCGCCGAGCGCGTGATCGGCATGCACTTCATGAATCCGGTACCGGTGATGAAGCTGGTAGAGATCGTGCGCGGTTTGCAGACCAACGAAGAGACACTGAGCGCGATCCGCGCGCTCGGCGAAAAGCTGAACAAGACGTTGATCGTCAGTCAAGATCGCCCAGGGTTTCTGGTAAATCGCATGCTGATTCCGTTCTTGAACGAGGCCTGCTTTGCGCTCCAAGAGGGCACCGGCAGCGCCGAGGACATCGACCAGGGCGCGCGCCTCGGGCTCAATCATCCGCTTGGCCCGCTGGAGCTCGCGGACTTGATCGGCCTAGACACCGTGCTCTCGATCGCGCACGTGCTGGAGCAGGATTTCGGCGACCCCAAGTACCGCCCAGCCGTGCTGCTGAAGAATCTGGTCGCCGCCGGTCAGCTGGGGCGGAAGACTGGCCGCGGCTTCTACCTGTACGACGAAAAAGGCGCGAAGGGCCGCCCCGCCCTATAACCCCGCTCGGCGGAGGAGAACAAGATGTACGAAACACTGCTCGTCACTGACAACGAACGCGTGGTCACGGTCACGATCAACCGGCCAAACAAGCTGAATGCGCTCAACGCACAAGTGATCGCCGAGCTGACCGAGCTCTTTCAAAGCCTGGAATCCGCCGCTCCGGAAGCGCGCACGCGGGCCGCCATTCTCACGGGCGCGGGCGAAAAGGCGTTCGTCGCGGGCGCGGATATCTCGGAGATGTCCGGGCTCAGCGCAGCTCAAGGTTACGCGTTCAGCGCCGCCGGTCACCGCTTGGGTCGCTTGCTGGAGGACGTCTCGTTTCCGATCATCGCGGCCGTGAACGGCTTCGCGCTTGGCGGTGGTTGCGAGCTCGCGTTGTGTGCGGATTACATCTTCGCCTCCGAGCGCGCGAAGTTTGGGCAACCAGAAACGAACCTCGGCTTGATGCCTGGGTTTGGCGGCACACAGCGCTTATCTAGGAGAGTGGGGCTCGCTCGTGCGCGCGAGCTGGTCTACGCGGGGGAACCCATTGGCGCAGAGCAGGCGCTCGCCATCGGGCTCGTCAACCGCGTACTGCCTGCCGCAGAGTTGCTGACAGTGTCCGAGCAGCACGCGCGGCGCATCGCAGAACAAGCGCCGCTGGCCGTCGCGTCGAGCAAGCGTGCGCTCAATCGGGGCTTCGACGCAGACCTCGCGGCCGCCTGTGAGCTCGAAGCCACCGCCTTCGGTGCGCTGTTCGCGACCGAAGACGCCCGAGAGGGTCTGACGGCATTTTTGGCCAAGCGCCGCGCGACGTACCAAGCTCGCTGAAGTGCCGTGCCGAGTGACCAAAAAAACCAAGCCTAATCAGCGACTTAGCCTCGAGGCAGCGCTGCTCAGCGCGGTCCTCGGCAGCAGCCTCCTCGGAACACAAGCCTGCAACGGCTGCGGCTCGGAAAAGCCGTACACGCCCTTCGGCGTGGCCTCGTCCTTACCGAGCCCGCCGAACGCAGAGCAAGCGGCGCCGAGCGGCGCGCCCGAGGCCGTGGCCCCGCCCGCGCCCTCGGCGGCCTTTGCGGCGCGCAAGGCCGAGCTCGCGGCTGGCGCGCCGGCTGCGTGGCAAGGCGCGGGCCTCGACCTGAAGGCGCCGGACGCGCGCCGCTTCGCACAAGTGTTGCCCGGTGACTTCGATGGCGATCAAAAGCCAGACGCGGTCGCCTGGCTCGTGCCGGCGCCAGGCGCGAAGAACGCGCCGCCCGGCGAGCTTTGGTATTTTCCGAACGGTGCTGCGCCACGCAAGCTGTCCGCGCTG
>DATCFJ010000023.1:0-2513 GCA_036509605.1 Polyangiaceae bacterium
CGCGCGATCGCGAACACGGCCGTCTTCACCAAGGCGGAGGCCAGCGTAGACTTCTTGCCGTTAAACAGCGTGAAAGTCGCTGGTCGCTCTTTCGAGCGAAGGGCGACGAGCGAAAGCGTGAGCGCAGCGCCGATCCCCGCGCCGACCAAGAGCGTGGACGCGTGCCCTTCAAGGCGGGTCTTGCTCTTCTTGGAGCTCAAGCCGGCGCGCTTGCTGGCGGCCGGTTTGAGGCTCGATTTCGTCGTTTGGCGGCGTGATTGGCCGGCCACCGCAAGTGCCCCTAGCGCGCTGGCTGGCCTGGGCATCGATTCCAGAACCCTAGACTGCACGCCGTCCTTGAACGAGCTGGACGACGAATATGACGAGCGCGACGACCAGCAGCAGATGCAGCAAGCCGCCCATCGTGTACGCGGTTGCCAGGCCTACAGCCCAGAGTACGAGCAAAACAACGATCAAAGTCCATAACATGAGGTTTCTCCTTCGCCTGTTGCGGTGCACGACACGTGCCAGCGCGAGCCGGCTCGATCGGTCCCCGTTCGTCGAGAGATCTCGAACGTCGCCCGCTGTGCGGAGTGCGACGAAATGCGCACAGCCGCCTCGCGCGTGGCGAAACGACTCGCGCTCGACTACGCCGCGCTAAACAGGCCGTTCCACTCGCCGCGCAGCTCGCGGCTGGGTGAGAACAGCTGAACTTCGACGCGGAAGCCGTGCTGCTCGGGTGCGCACAACACCACGCTCACCCAAAGGCTGAGCGGCTTGTCGGCACGGTGCAGGTTCAGATGAACCAGTGTCGCCTCCTGGAACGGGCGGTTGCTGAGCATGCGCATGCCATCGGTGCTGATTGCGCTGGTGCTGAGCGTGCTCCCGGCCTTGGCACGAACGTCGGTCACCGCCAAATCGAAATTTCGAAGCTCGCCCTTGAGCGCCGTCGTCGGTTTGGCGATGGCGCTCGGAGGCGGCGGCCGATTGCCGTCGGGCGGCTCGACCAGCGCGGCGATCGCTGCCGGCAGCACCGCGCACAGCTCGCGCAAGAGCCGCTGGTCGGTGCTGCTCAGGCGCGGGTCGTCCTCGGCGCGATTCTGCTCGATGGCGCTCGCTGTGTCTTCCGCTATCACCAGCAGTCGCGCCAGCTCCGAGCCCGAGTCGCCACTGGCGCCGAGCGTCGCAGCGAGCTCGCTCGGCAGCTCCCAGCGTTCGGCCACCGCGCTGGCGAGCGCTGCGCGGTGTTCGTCTATCATCGACAACCATTCGTTGGTCGTGAGCGGTCGCGGTGGTGCGTTGGCACCCAGAACGGTTTCTAGGCACGCCACGGCCACAGTGCGCCCAAAGCCATGCAGCAGGCCGGCCAGGAATGCCTCCTCCGCATCGAGCCCTCGCGGCGGCGCGAGCTTCTGGCCGATCAATGCGCACATCACGGCGCGGCGCCACACGGCATACTTGAGATCCAAGAGCGGCCCGCGAGCGCAAGCCTGAGCGCCGACGCCGGCAGCGGTGGCGATAGTCGAGAGCGAGCGCGCTCCGATGCGGTGAATCGCGCGACCGAGCGCGGTGATCGGCGGTCCGTCCGGGCGATAGAGTGGAGAGTTCGCCAACCGAAGCACGGTTGCGGCGAGTGCGGGGTCTCCGGAAACGACCTCCGAGATTTGCGGTACGCCATAGTTGTCGCTAGCAATCAAACGTCGTAGCCGGAGCGCGGCCGCTGGATAGGCCGGAACCACGAAATCGCGACGCCTGATGGCTTCTGTGAACGCCGGAAGCAGCGATGCCGAAGGACCCGCCATTATCAATGAGAACGGCGTCCGAGCGGGCAGATTAAGCTGCTAGCCGTAAGCCCCTCGGTCCCCGGTATTAGGTCTGGCTTTTAGTGCGCCTTCCTCGCGACAAAGCCGGCGCTGACGAGGCGCTTTGTACCGACCGGGCGTTGAATGCTCGACAAAAAGGCGGGTTTCCGCCGGCTTCGAGGTCCGGCATCGGTTGATGCAGCGTGCGACCTCATGAACAAGCCTTCGAGTCATTCGCGGCAACCTGACGCTTACGGTCGCTGACGCCGCCCAGGTCGTGCTGGCCAACAGCGCAGAGGCGTGCGGAGTGTTTTGGCGCATCAGCAAGGCTCGGCCGGCGCGTTCAACCTTGGGCTGGTCTCAGCTCCGCCGCGGACACGCTCGGGTCATTCAAGAACTCTCGAACGGAGCGCGCGAAAACTTCGGGTTGTTCGTTGTGCGGGTAGTGCCCGCAGCGCTCGAAGGTCTTGAAATGCGCTCCGTGCAAGCGCGCTGCGAGCGCCCGCCCTTGCTCGATCGGGATGATGCCGTCGCGAGAGCCCCATATGATGAGTATTGCCGGCAATTTTTCGATCTCGTGGGCGCGCTGGAAGAAGCTGTGCTTCTGACCGCGCCAATTGATGACGCTGCGGACGCTGCGCGCGAACGCGCGGGCGGACCCGGGCTGAGCGTTGAGGCGGCTGAGCTGTGCGATGTCGTGACGAGTCACGCCTTCGCGAACGTTGCGCAGAG
>DATCFJ010000024.1:0-15453 GCA_036509605.1 Polyangiaceae bacterium
AGAGCTTGCACGGTGCCAGCCGAAGCGTCAGCCGACAGATGCAAGTCGCTGGTGACGATGAGGGGCCGCATGGCAAAGGTCGCAGACGAATCGAACCAATCAAGAGCCTAGCATCGCCCGCGAGCGAGAGTGTCCCAGAGCGCCCACTGAACTTGCAACTCGCGCTTGTCGCGCTTGTCGCGCTTGTCGCGCTTGGGCGAGGTGCAGCAATCGTGACAAATTGCCCTCGCAAATGGCCGGAATTCAGCGCAGTTTGGCGCCCGAATCCTCTTGGTCCAAGCGCGGGCGCGTGTATGCTCTGGCCATCATGCCGAAGGCTTTGGAACGCATTACCCTCGAGACCGAGAAGCTCGTCGGCAAAGCCGTGAACCGTGTCTGGCCGTTGTACCAGAGGTACAACGAGCGCTTTCCCGGTGGCCGTCTGCAACCCAAGTGGGCTCCGGCGCCGCTGCTCCGCAAGAAGGAGCGCAGCAAGCCGCCGCTCGGCTGGCCACGACAAACCGACTCGCTGTGCCCCCGCTGCGTGAAGGAAGTGCGCGACGCCGTGCTCTCCGGCGCTGAGGATTTGCGCTCCTTCGTGGAAGGCAATCCGGGCGAGGTGAAGGCGGACATCTTGGAGCGAGACGGCCAAGTGCTGATGGTCAAGACCTGCTCCAAACACGGCACCTTCGAGGACGTAATGAGCGTCGACCCGGCGTTCATGGCACGCATCGAGGGCCTGTTCCCGGGTCGAGATTTCGAGGCACCCAAGACTGCGCTGCGCAACCACGGTAGCTCGACCATCAAGTACGGCCGCGGCTCCGTGCTCACCGTCGACCTCACGAACCGCTGCAACATGATGTGCGATCCCTGCTTTATGGACGCCAATCAGGTCGGCTTCGTGCACGAGCTCGAGTGGTCCGACATCAAGCAGATTTTGGACGACAGCTTGAATATCAAGCCGCGCCGCCAGCTGAGCGTGCAGTTTTCCGGGGGCGAGCCGACGCTCAGCCCGTTCTTCCTGGAGTCGATCAAGTACGCGCGCGACGTGGGCTACTTCTGCGTGCAATGCGCCAGCAACGGCGTGAAGTTCGCGCAAGACGTCGAATTTTGCCACGCCGCCAAGCGCGCGGGTTTGCGCCTCTGCTACTTGCAGTTCGACGGCGTCACGAACGAGGCCAACAGCCACCGCAAGGTCGGCAATTTGTTCGACGTGAAGCTGCGTGCGATCGAAAACCTCGCCGCCGCGGGTATCGACGTGGTGCTCGTGGTGACGGTTGTCAACGGCGTCAACAACGAGCAGGTCGGTCCGATCGTGAAGTTCGCGATCGACAACGCAGACAAGGTCACGGTGGTGTCGTTTCAACCCGTCAGCTTCACCGGTAGGGACGAGGAAATCTCGGACGAACGCCGCAAGCGCGAGCGCTACACGCTCAGTCACCTCGTGCATGATTTGCACGACCAAACCGGCGTCACCGAGCCGATGCGCGACTGGTTCCCACTGTCGGCGATGAACCCGTTCAGTGACGTCGTCGACCTGCTGCTCGGGCAAAGCGCGGAATTCGGCGCGCTGAAGTGCGGATGCCACCCGAACTGCGGCATCGGTACGGCGCTATTGGTGAACAAGCGGACCAAGCAGATGGTGCCAGTGTCCCAATTCTTGAATTTGGACCAAGTGCTGCTGGACCTTCAGGGCATCGCGGATGCAGGGCAGAGCCGTTCGCAAACCATCACGGGCATCGCGTTGTCCCTGCTGCGCAACTTCAATCCGGAGAAGGCGCCTGCGGGCTACAGCTTCACCGAGTTCGCGCGCCAATTCCTGAGTCAGATCGGCGCCAACGGTTCGAAGGTGGGCGAGAGCGAAGGGGACGCGCACAAGTTCGAGTGGCGCTTTCTGTTCGTGGCCGGCATGTGGTTTCAAGATCTGTTCAACTACGACTTCCGCCGCACGGAGATGTGCATCATCCCGTACGGAACGCAGATGGGGGAAATCTCGTTCTGCGCGTACAACACCGGCGTGGGCTTCCGGCAGATCATCGAGAAGATCAAAAAGACCGCGACGGTCGCCGAGTGGTACAAGACCCGAGGCCGACACCCGGTGTACGCAAAGAACCAGCACCTGCCTCTGCCGGATTCACCGCTGACGGTAGTGGTCGGCCAAGGGCTCGCGGCCGAGCCGGCGACTGACGGCCGTAAACGCCTGCGGCTCGTGTCGTAAGCGGATTTCGGCTAAGGTTCTGGGTCACATGACCCCCTCCGAAAAGAACATCGTAAGGTCTCTCGTTGCGGTCGCGTGGGCTGACGGGACCGTCAAGGAGCCGGAGGTTGGCATGATCGACAGCTTGCTCTGGGCCTTCGGCGCTAGCGACGAAGACGAAGCCGAGATCAAAGAGTTCGCCAAGAAGAAGCGGACGATCAAGGACGATGTGCCGCTCACGGACCTCGCTCCGGCAGATCGCGAGCTGCTCTTGGCGCACGCCGCGCTGCTCACGCACGCAGACGGCAAGCAAACCAAGGCGGAAGAGAAGATCTTGAAGGATCTAGCCGAGCACCTCGGCTTTTCGGCGGCAGAGTCGCGCCCCATCATTGAGCACGCCAAAGAGCGCGCTGACAAGACCGCGGGCGCCTGAGCTCAGAGCTCGCGTCGGTCGACTGGGCCGTCGAAGGGCGGGCTTTGCATCTCACCGACGCTACACACGCGTGCGCCCGGTAGAAAGGCGCGCAGGGCGTTCCGTAACTGTGGGCTGCCGGCAAACGCGCAGCTCGTGAGCATCGGGCGCATTGAGCTGAGGCTCTTGGTCACGTCCGAGGTACTCAGAACGTGAACGTTGCGTCCGGTGGGGGGCATCAGCCAAGTCGCGCTCTCACCCAAGCTCACGACGCCGAGGCCCGCCGCGAACACCTCGCCCGTGAAGCTCGCTGTAGCACGATACGCGGCAATTGCCGCCAATTCCGAGGCCTCCAAGTGACCGCGCGGCACGCGCGCTTGTAGCTTCTCGAGCTGCAGCGAGAGGCTCTTTGCTACGTCGCGCGCGAAGCCTGCGCCTGCGTTGACCAGCACGACACGCGGGCTCAAGCAACCGCGCTGATCGAAGAGCGCTACGTCTTCAGCGAGGCGGGTCAGTAGCGCATCCAGGTAGGCCTCTTTCGTGCTTCCGTCGAGCACACAGACACCGAAGCCAGTGCCGTGAGCGTGAAGCGCGACTCCGGGCGGGAGCGTTACCGCCACCTCTTCGAGGGTGGCGTCACTGCCGTATGCCCAAAGCCGATCCCCCGCGCGCGGTGAGAGCTCGTCGACGAGCTGAAAGCAATTGGGCGCGCCGGCGAGCAGCAGCTCTGCCATCTCCGGTTCGCGTCGCGAAGCGCGCACGCGCACGGTCTCCGAGGCGACCAGGCCAATGGCAATCGCGCGATGCGCGGCCACGAACACGTTGGCCGAGAGCAGCACGTGTGCGACGTGCGCGGTCGGTGTCGAGCGGATCAGCGCTTCGATTTCGGTTTCTGTCGGCCTGCTCTCCAGACAGCGAGAAATAGCCCACTCTACGCCTTCCGGCGACAGCCCGCTGGAGGCGACGAGCCGCTTCCGAGCTTGCTTGCCGCGCTCGTTGGTTCCGTCAGCGAGCGAGCGTGCGGACTCGAGCAACGGTTCGAGCCTAGCTCTTCGTGTGTGTAGGTCGCTCATGAGTGTGCGGCCAGGAACTCTTCGACGGCGAGTGAGCAACCGCGCGGCGGTGCTCCCGGCTCTCGGCCCAAGAGCTCGATCCCGCCAGAGATGCGCCGCACGCGGTCCTGCGTTTGGATCGCGATTGCCGAGTCGACATTGCCCAGATCGATGATGCGCGCGATGCCGATTTCCACCGGTGCCACCGCTTCGAGCGTGGTCGGGTCCACGGGGACGACGCGCAGCCACGGCGGCTCGAAGTAGACCCCCGCAGCGCCGCGGCGGGCGGCCTGGAGCGCAGAGCCAGGTAGAGTCGCCTCGTACAATTGGCTGGTGAGCTCGGTCATGCCGTACTCGCTGATCACCTGAAGCTCCGAAATTCCGAGGCACTGAGCGACCCTGGCGCGCAGCTCCGCGGGTGCGAACTCGCGTGTTTTCCCCTTGAAACCGCCGGTTTGCATGACCACCGTGGAATCCGGGACTGGGATCTTTTTGTCACCCAGCTGGTCGAGCAAGGACACCAGTGCGAAGGACGTCGCCAGCACCACGAGCGGTTTGCCGGCCTCTTGCGCGCTCCGCCCGGCCCGCACAAGCCCAGCGGTGTTTACGCCATGCTCGTCGATCAGCCAATGCTCAGCCTGCTTGGCGTCTTGCTGCGCGAAGTCGACCATGAACATGGCCATCATGTAGCCGAGCGAAGATGTCGGAGGATCGTCGAGACGCGGGGCAAGGGCTACGACACGCCGCGTTCTTGTCGCTTGGTCCGAGAGCAGCGCTTGGCGTCCGAAGCTCAAGGCCAAGGTGCGATACGTCTCTGCCGTGCGCATGACATGCATGCCGCGGGTGCCGCTGGTGGTGCCGCTGGTCGCGAAACGCAGGCAATCTTCGGCTTCGGGATGCACGGCTACGCGGGCGAGGCGAAATGCGTCGCACGGCACCCCGGGGATAGCTTCGGCGCGGCTCGGCGGCGCGCCATGCGCGGCCACTAGGCGCGCGAACCCAGGCGAAAAGTCACGCTGAAAATCTGCAATTTCTAGGGCCAAATCGTCGAAACTGCGGCTCGATTGGCCGGCGGCGAAGCTTCGCACTGCGCGGTGTAGCGCGTCCGAGCGCGCGTTCCGAGTCATGTGCCGAGCATTCCGAGACTGCGCTCTAGGGCTTCACTGAAGCCGTCGAGCAAGGATTCGCCGAGCGTGAGCGGCGGCGTCAACACCAGCACTTCGCGCCGCCCGCCGCCGGTGGACGTGATGTAGCCGCGCTCGAGCATGCGTCGCGCGAGCTCGCTCGCTCGGCCGGGGCGGTCACCGAGATCAATCGCGATCATGAAACCCGTACCGCGCACGGACAGCTTTGGAAAGCGCGCCAGCCGCGTCCGAAGCGAGTCCAGCAACCGGGCGCCCAGACGCTCCGCGCGCTCCGGAAGGTGCTCGCGAGAGATCACGTCGAGCGTGGCGAGGGCTGTCGCGCAAGCCAGTGCCGCTCCCGCGAAGGTCGAGGTGTGCACGACCTCAGCGTCTCGTCGCCAGGCCTCGAGCACGTTGCCGCGGCCTACGACGGCGCTGACCGGCAGCCCACCGCCCAACCCTTTGCCCAGGCAAACCAGGTCCGGAGTGAACTCTGGGCTCAACGAAAATAGCATTTTCCCCGAGCGCCCAAGCCCGGTCCAGATCTCGTCGGCGATGCACAGCGCGCCGAATTCTCGGGCCAGCTTGCCGAGCTCGGGCAAGAAGGCGGGCGGCGGCACGACCACGCCGCCACGCCCCAAGATCGGCTCCACCAGAACGGCGCCGACCTGCCCGCTGGCGAGCGCGGTGCGCACCTGGCCCAGCACGCGATCCAAGTCCTCGGCCTGAGCCGGGTAGTCGGCGAAGACGACGTGCGGATTGAGCTGCGCGGCGAACGGCGCGCGATAGCTCTCGCGCAAGCCGCAGGCGGCGAGCGGCGCATGGCTCAAACCGTGATACGCCCCGCTGAACGCGACGACACCGGGCTTGCCCGTGTACAAGAGCGCAGTCTTCAAAGCGGCGGTGACCGCGTCAGCGCCTGACTGACCGAGCATCACGCGCGCGTTGGGGTCGGGGTAGAGCGCCGCCAAGCGCTCCAGCAACGCAATCTTGGAATCGGCTGGGAAGACGTCGCCCAGGGCCATCAGTAAGCGATGCGCCTGAAAATCTAGCATGCGCAGCACGTTCGGGTGTGAGTGCCCGAGCAGCATGGCGCCGAAACCTGCGGCGAAGTCGACATAGCGATTCGAATCGACGTCGATCACGTTCGAACCCTTGGCGCTCGCGTACACGATCCCGCCCGGGGGAGCGCGCAAATCCCCCGGCTCATGCCGCGGCTTGGGGCCCATCGGCGCCGACCGATGCGCATGGCGCACGAGCCAGCTTCGCGATGCCGGCCCTGGCGGGCGGCTCTTGATCTCCGGCTCGTCCTGACCCGGTGCGACCTCGAGGGGTGGCGGAATTTCGCTGAAGCTCATGCGGGGAGCAGCCGCAATACCACGAAAATCACTTGGATTCAGGCCCGCCGACGCGGTTACGGAGCGGCTCGCAGGAAGGCATCGCTTTCGACAATAGCAATGATCATGCTCCGCAGCTCACGCTTCGATCCCATCAGCTGAGCAACGATGCCCATGACAAGGGCCGGGTCCGCGTTGGGATCCGTGGGCACAGCGGCAGCGGTCTGCGCGTCCGCCAGCAGCTGCTGTGCGAGACATTGAGCGACCTCACAAGTGCTGGAAAGCTGCTTCGCCAAACCGTTCACATCCGAAAACGTGATGCTGTCGCCGTGGGCCAAAGTGTACGTGCCGGAGCTGTCGATGGGCAGCCCATTGTCGACGGTGTTGAACGTTCCGTCGGTAGCGTAGTGCTCCAGCGCGTCACCCAGAGGGTCCATCAACTGATGACAGCTGGAGCAAACCGGTGCGGCGACGGAAGCGTCGTATTGGGCGCGACGTGTGGCGCCGTTCGTCGGCGGGGGCGGGGGCGAAAGACCGGGCGGGGGCGGCGGAACGTTCACGCACAGTAAGTGCTGCACGATATAGGCACCGCGGTCCGGGATGGTAGGCAGCGCGAGTAACACCGGATCGAGCAACAAGCCCCCATCGTCCGGAGCAAGCAACCTGTCGACAGTGTAGCCGCCGTCGAACATGAAGGCATAGCGTTGGCTACTCATGGTTCCGGGCCAGAAATTCGTCACGAAGCGATTCAGCCCTGGCGGCGCATTGGCCGAGAAAGTCAGAATGTTTTGGGCGAGGGTTCCGGCCCACTCGCGCGTGGTGACGGCAGGCAGCTCCGGAGCCGGGCTCACCTGGTCGAGCAGGAACGCTTGTACGCGGTTCCAGACGACGATTGGCGGCGCGAGATTTACGGGCACCGTTGGCGGTATGGAGCCGCAATAGCTCGGCATACCCGCCGCACCGCCCGTTGACATCGCGCCGCCCGCTGAGAACGCGCCGCCCGCCGACACCGCGCCGCCACCCGCGGCCACAGGAGCGCCGCCGATAGCGTTGCGATCACCCGCGACCGCTGTGCTTCCCGCGCTTGAGCTCGCTGTGCCGCCGCTACCCGAGCTGTCCGTGGTGCTGCTGATCACGTATTTGCCGGAACAACCCCACAACGCCCCGAGCATCCCCGCAAACAAAACGAGTCGACTGCAATTCATCTGCAACTCCCGACGCAGAGTATGCGCCTCAGGCTGGCCTCTTGCCAGGTCGATTGGCTATTGGAGAGCTGACCGCGCGCGCGGTCAGCACAGCGGCCTTGCAGAAAACGCATCAAATAATCGCGGAAATCCTGCTGGGCGTTGCTGCCGTCTACCTGATGGTTGCGGCCTTTGCGTGCGCAGCTCGCGCGGCGCGTGTCGCTAGCGCAGGAGGCGCACGCCAGCCGTGAACAAGAGCTCGAGCGACGGCAGGCGTGTCGACACGCTCGAGCCGTCTACAATATCGGCGAAGGCAGTTGCGTGCCCGAACCAGAGCAGGGGCGTTAGCGTCACGAACGGGTGCCACACTCCCGCTTTGGGCATGAAACGCAGCGCGCCGTAGCCGCCCAGGCTGGTGTGCGAATGCGCGCTACTCGGGGTGCTGATCGGTCAACCACGCTGCGAGCGCCACCGCCGCCGTGCGGCCGAGCAGTGCTACGAGCAGACGCGGTTTCGTCCACTGCGCTTGGCTTGATACAGCTTCTCGTCGGCGCGTTGAATCAAATCCGTTGCGGCCTTGTCGTCTTGCAGCAACGCGCAGCCGATGCTGATCGTCACCGGGATCTGCTCGCCCTGAAAGCTGAAACCGTGCGTGCCGACGCGACCGCGCAGGTTCTCGGCCAGCGCGACCGCGCCAGCTAGCGAAGTTTCCGGGAGCACAATCACGAACTCTTCGCCACCGTAGCGCGCGAACACCTCGTCGCGACGAATGCGATCTTGCACGATGCGCGCGAGCTCGCGCAGCACGTGGTCTCCCGCGAGGTGACCGTACTGATCGTTGATACGCTTGAAGAAATCGATGTCGAACATCAAGACGCTGAGATCTCGTTCGTAGCGGCGTGCGCGGATCAGCTCTTTTTCGAGTGCCTCGAACAGGTAGCGCTTGTTGTGGATTTGGGTGAGCCCATCCACGATCGTCATGCGGTAGATTTCTTCGTGATATTTCGCTTCGGCGTCGGCGCCCGACAAGAACTTCAAGATAGACGGCCCGACCTTGATCCGGTCGCCGTTGGTCAGCAGTGCCTCACGCGCGATCTGCTCTTCGTTCAGGTAGGTGCCGTTGGTCGAGCCGTCGTCGACCACGTACCAGGCGCTGGTCCGGCGCTCGAAATGCGCGTGGCGGCGCGAGACCGAGTCCCCCTCCAGCACGATGTGATTGTCCGCGCCGCGCCCAACGCGCAGCGGGCTGCGATCGAGAACGAAGCGCTTACCAAGCAGGCCAGGCTCGGCCGTGTAGATCACCACCAAGCAATCGTTGCTTGGCCCGTCCTCAGGCGGGGGCGCCTGGACGACTTGCGTGACTCTGGTTTTTTCGTCGTATTCGCTCACGAAACGCGGCCTCTCGCGCGCAACTTCAGCCGAGTCGGAAATTTACCCGGTGCGGGCGAGCAACCGCGCCCGTCAGGCTCCAGAACATGCTTGGGCGAGGGTCGCTGTTGGAAGCTATTTCCATGTAATTCCCGAACACTCCAACTTAGCTTGGGCCGAAAGTTGGGGTCAAGCCATGTCCCAGCCGATGAAGGCCAACTCTACTTCAGTTTCGCACGACAAATTCCGCACGCTACCTTCGCATGCTGCCCGCGTTGTTGCCGCGCGTCCACGCCTGGCTCAGATCGATCCCACGCCCGAACGGGGCGCATAGTACATCCGCATTTTTCGTTGGATAGTCCCTTTATCGAGGCGATCCGCGGATTTGCAGCCGCTCAGTGCGTCAATTGTCAGTGCCGCTATACGCGCTGGCGGCGCGGCTCGATTTGAGACGGCGGGCCGGGCGGGACGGTTTGCGCAAGCGGTTGACCGAACCCCGCGGCAGGGACGCGTTTTCGTTGGCGCCACGCTTCGCAGTTGCGCTGCTCGCTGGCGTTCAGCGCGTCATCGTGACTTTTGAGAGGCCGCGCGGTCGATCCGGATTTTGTCCCGCGCCGACCGCGAGTGCACCGGCGAAGAGTTGTCCCGGGACGATACTCACGATCGGCGAGAGCCACTCGGGAACGCCCACTGGCAGCTCGATGCGCGACTGAACGCGCGCCAAAATCTCCGGAGCGTCAGAGAGCGCTAGCACTTCGGCACCGCGGTTCTCGAGCAGCGCCAACAACGCGGGAACGTCGGCCAAGGTGCGACCACTTGGGGCGACCAGGATGACTGGAAAACCGCGATCGATCATGGCGATCGGACCGTGCAGCAAATCTGCGACCGAGTACGGCTCGGCAACGAAGTAGCTGGTCTCTTTGAGCTTGAGCGCGAGCTCGAACGCGGTTGAATAGTTGAAACCGCGGCCGAGCACGACGAGCTTTTGCGCGCCGTGGAAACGCGCCGCTTGTGCGGTCAGGTCGGAGTTCTTTTCGATGACTTCGTCGACCCAGCCCGGCACGCGTTCCAGCGCGGCCCAACGCTCCGGGTTGCCTTCGAGCGCTGCGCTCAACATGGCCAGCGCGAACAGCTCGGTAGTGTAGGTTTTTGTGGCTGCGACCGCCTTTTCCTGCCCTGCAAGTAGCGGCAACGTATGGTCTGAAGTTTGCGACAGCGGCGAGCTTGGTTCGTTGGTGACAGCGAGGGTAGCGCCGCCTTGAGCGCGCGCTTCTGCCAAGACGCTAACGATGTCTGGTGATTGCCCGGACTGACTGATACCGATGGTCAGAGCACGCGAGAGCTCTGGTGGAGAGTCATACAGTGTAAAAAGCGACGGCACAGCGAGAGCAACACCCAGCCGATTGTGCGCGCCGAGTAGATATTGCGCATAGCGTGCAGCGTTGTCCGAGCTGCCGCGCGCCGCGATTAGCACCCAGTGAGGTCCAAATTTCTTTATCGCGATGGCCGCTTCTTCCGCAGCGCCGCGCCCTTTGTTGAGCAGCTCACGAAGGACACGTGGCTGTTCGAGGATCTCACGTTCGAACTGGTTCTGGGGTCGCATAGCTTCCGGAGAAACATCTTAGCAATCGGTTCGGCACTCTTCCTGTGTTTTGATCATGACTCTCACAAATGGTCATGAATCGCCCGCTGACAGCGGCACATCCAGACCGATGCGACGCATCAGCCGAAGCGCGTTGCCGGCTTGCACGGGACCGGGGTGAGCTTTGTAGTCAAAGCTCATCTCGTTGTCCTTTACGGTTTCGCGGAAGTGAATCAGCGTGACGCGTGACATCAGCTCGGCCGAGAGCTCGGCCAGGCCCATGTCGTGAGTCGACACGGCGCCGAGCGCGCCGCGCTTGATCAGCTCACCGATCACCCAGCGTGCGCCGATCTGGCGCTCGAGCGAGTTCGTGCCGTGCAGGATCTCGTCCAGCAAGAAGAACACCGGCTTCGAGCCCGCGGTAGCGTCGACGACCGCTTTGAGCTTGTTGATCTCCGCGTAGAAGTGGCTCACGCCCGAGGCGAGCGAATCGCTCATGCGAATGCTGGTGACGAGTGAAAACTCAGCCAGAACGAGCTGTGTTGCGCACACCGGGCCGCCCGCGAACGCGAGCACGTTGGCCAGGCCCATCGAGCGCAACATGGTGCTCTTGCCCGACATGTTGGAGCCGGTAACGAGCAGCGCCGTGCCGGCTTCGCGGAGCTCGACGCTGTTCGTCACGCGCACTTTTCGGTCGATGAGCACGTGTCCCAGCTCCGTGGCGCGAAAGCAGGCTTCGCGGCTCAGCTCGGGAAAGCAAAACTCCGGCTCGTCGTGGCACAAGCCCGCGAGCGATGACAGCGCTTCGGCTTCGCCGACGACGTCCAGCCACTCGCGGACGTGGCGGCCGGCGGACTCTTGCCAGGCTTCGAGCGCCAGCACGCAGTGCACGTCCCAGAGCAGGAACAAATTTACCACGGGGTAGATCATGCCGTTGTGCTTGAGCTCGAAAAAGCCGACCACGCGCTCGAAGCGGCGCATCTCTACGGAGGGCTTTTTGCCGCTTTGCATCAGCCGAGCTTGAGCGGCGCGGATCAGTGGCGCGTCGACATCGAGCGATTCGAGCTCGCTCAGCAGGGTGCCGTAACGTAGGAAAGCCCCCTGGGTCTCCGAAACGGCGTGGAACACGCGCGAGGTGATGGCGTTCGCGAGCGACAGCGCGAACATCGAGAGCAGGCCGGGAACCGTGAAAAACAACCACGAATGGTGGAAAGTGGACCATAGGACCATGCCGCCGACGGTGAAGAAGGGCAGGATGCGCGCGGCCCAGACAACGTGTAGCCAATGCTTGAGCTGCGGCTTCTCCTCGGCCCAGCGTAGTAACGGCTCGGGGGTTGGCGGTTCTTTGTTTTTGCTGGTCGGGTCGACGACGCCCAGCGCGAGCGCTTCGATACGCTGCCGCAGATCCAGGAGCGGAGCCAGCGCGCGCACTGCTGTTTGGCGTTCGCGCACGGTGGCGCTGGGGCTCGGTTGATTGAAGAACGCAGCGAGCTTCTCTTGGCCGACGCGCGTGTGGGCCACTGAAACACGCTGAAACAGCGAATTTTGACCGAACACGTCCAGATCGCTCGAGTACGGATGAGCGGCATCGACGAAGCGCGCGCCGGTTTCGACCAGCTCGGCAAAGCGGCCCGTGTTGCGTGCCAGCGCGTCCTTGTTCACGCGCGCAAAGCGGCGCGCTAAATCCTCTTCCGCGATGACTCGGCTGTGCCATACGACGAGCGCCATGAAGGCAGCCAGCGAGGCCAGGCTGAGCGGCCCAGAAAGGCCGCTTTTCGAGCCGAAAACGGTGAGCAGCAGGCTGACGATGAACACCGCGAAGGCGAGCCCGCGCAGGTTCGACACCGAGCGCGAACGGCCCGCGTGGCGCTCGGCGTCCGCGCTGAAACGCTTTTCGCGTGCGGCGTATTCGGCTTCTAGAATAGTTGCAGGTTGTGTCACTAGCCCTCGGAAACCCAACGATTGATCAAGCTGGCCATTCTAGAGAGCGGCGCGACGGTATCGACCACTCCCAGCTCGACCGCGGCTTTGGGCATGCCGTACACCGTGGAGCTACTGCGATCCTGAGCCAGTGTCACGCCTCCGGCTGCTTTGATCTCCGCCAGACCGCGGGCGCCGTCTTTGCCCATGCCGGTCAGGATCACGCCTAGGCTGCGTGCGCCGAATTGTTGGGCGATTGACGCCAGCGTTACATCCGCGGCCGGGCGCACGCCGTTGACGAGCGGTGCTTCACTCAGAGCCAGCCGGTTCTGTGAATCAATGAACAAATGCTGGTCGCCGGCGGCTAGCCAGGCGGCCCCCGCACGCAATTCGACGCCGGCTTCTGCTTCGCGGACTGGGAACCTTGCGCCTTCGGCCAGCTGCTCGGCGAGCGCGCGGGTGTAGCCGCGAGCCATGTGCTGCACGATGAGCAATACCGCCTGATCACCCAAGCGCAGCGCTGGGAGCAGCTCAGCGAGCGCTGCGGGACCGCCCGTGGAGCAAGCGATGGCCACGAGCTTGAGACCTGCGGGGGCAGCTTTCCGCGGTGAGCTGGGGCGCGAGCCCGCTGTGGACGCGGGGGCTGCCAAACGAAAGGCCAGATTGACGCCCGACGCGGCGATGAGCTTCGTGATCAGCTCGTCTCGCACGGAGGTCAGGTTGGTGCTGACTTCGCCTTCGGGCTTGGTCACGAAATCCACCGCGCCGGCGGTTAGCGCTTCGATCGTGGCGGCTTCGCCTTCGCGCGTGTGCGCGCTGAGCATGACGATCGGAATCGCGCGTTCAGCCAGGATTTGGCGTGTGGCGGCCGCGCCGTTCAAACCGGGCATGTTGTAGTCCATGCTGATCACGTCGGGGTTCAGCTCGAGCGCGAGCCGCACGCCTTCTGTGCCGTCGCTAGCTTGCCCTACGACCTCGAAGCGCCCGTCGCTCGTAAGCAGCCGTGCGACGGCGCCGCGCATGAACGCGGAGTCGTCGACGAGCAGCACGCGCAGGCGCTGTGCGCCGCGGGTACTTCGAGGCGCATCACTCACTTAGCGGCCTTGGAGAACTTGATCGTGACCGTGGCGCCGACGATCGGCGCGTCCGGCACGCCGACGAAGCGGCGATCTACCACCTCTGACACGCAGCGAGCGGCTTCTGTGGTCACGCCAATGCGCTTGGCCACGGACACGCCTTCCGCGCGACCTTTGGCGCGCAGTAGAAAACGCACTTGGACTTCGGCGCTGGCTTCCTTCAGTCCGCCGTTGTCGTTGATGCACTTGACGTATTTGTCTTTCGGCGCGCCCAGCTTGCCGATGCCGAGCTCACCGCTGTCGGCGCTGACTGGGCCGACGCTGACGTCCAACTTTTCGTCGTTGCTGGGCGGCGCGCCTGCGTCCGCTTCGGGCGCTTCTTCGGGGGCGACGACCGCGGGCGTGCTCGTTGGCGCAGCGCTCGCCGAAGGCGCGGCGCTCGCCGTGCTTGCCGGCAACGCGGCGACAGTTCCGGCGCGCAACGCTTGGGCCTCGGCTTCGCTCAAGCAACGAACGATCAACCCCTTGCCGTTGCCGATACGGCCCCAAGGACACGCGGGATCGTACGGGTAGCGACGGAGTAGGGCATCGGCCGTTTCGCCGCTGGCGAGCGCGCCGAAGGCGAGCAAGAGACTGACGGCGGGCAGGGCGATCAAAACGCGTTTGGCGGTCGAGTTCATGAGTCGGGGAAACCTTTGAGGATGTAGGCGCTCACGGGCTCATCGATGCCCTTGAGGGTGATGCCGGGCATTTCTTCGACGATTACGCGATCGGCGATGCGACGGTAGAGGTCTCGGCTGAGCAGCACGCCGCCCAGCGGGGCTTTGGATTCATGGCGTTGGGCGCGGTTTACCACGTCTCCGATGCAGGTGTAGTCGCGGCGCACGAAGCGCGAACCGATGTCCCCGCGCACAACCATGCCCGAGTTCAAACCGATGCGCATCACGAGCGGCTTTTCCTGAGGGCGCCGGGCATTGAACACGTCCAAGGAGCGTTGCATGCCCCAAGCAGCCCGCGCAGCGCGTAGCTCGTGACCATCGTCGAAATCAGTGCGGCTCTCGAACACGGCCATGATCGCGTCGCCGATGAATTTGTCGATATCGCCGCCGAAATCGCGGATCACGATGCACAGTGAGTCGAAGGCCTCGTTCAAGATCGCGACGACCTCGGCGGGCGTCATCTTCGCGCTCATGTTGGTGAAGCCGGAGATGTCGCTGAACAGGAGCGTGGCGTCGACTTCGCGCGCGCGGATCTCCCCGAGCGAGCCGCCATGGCGCGAGAGCTGCTCCGCCGCCTGCACCGCGCCCTCGCTGATGTACAAGCGCGACGCTTCTTTGTAACGGGACAGCCGAGATTCGGCCAGCACGCGCTCCACGATCGCGACGCATTTGTCCGGACCGAACGGTTTGACCAAGTAACTGGTCAAGCCCGCAGCGCGCATCTGTGCTTGGTCTCGCTTGGTTTCGCGCGCGGTGAGCATCACCAGCGGGATGTCGCGTGTGGTTCTGTCGCGGCGCAGGCCGAGCACCAGCTCGAAGCCGTTCATGCGCGGCATGTCGTAGTCGGTCAGCACCAGCTCGGGCTGCTCGGCCTTGGCTTTTTCGAGGCCGTCTTGGCCGTCGACGGCGGTGCTGACGACGAAACCTTGGCGGCGCAAGCAATCAGAAACCAAGTGCCGAATCGCCGCTGAGTCGTCGACCACGAGCACGCGTTCGCGCCCGCTGAGCATTCTCGTTGCCAAGAGTGAGTGCAGGCGGCTCACGAGCTCTTCGGGGACGACGGGCTTCACCAGGTAGTCGTCCGCGCCGACGTCGAAGCCGCGCTCCAGATCGCTGGCTTCGCCGAGCGAGGAACAGATGATCACCGGCACGCCTTCGGTTGCCGGATCGTTTTTCAGTGCCATGCATAGCGCATAGCCGTCGAGGCGCGGCATCTCGACATCCGTGAGCACTAAGTCTGCGCGCTCGGTCTTCAGCTTTTCTAGAGTCTCGGCGCCATCCCAGGCTTCGGTCACGTCGTAACCCGCGGCGGTGAGCAGGGGTACGGTGTGCTTGTGGATTAGCGCGCTGTCGTCGACGAGCAGCACGCGCAGCTTGCCGCGCGCCGAGCTCTCCAGCGCCTCCAGCAGATCCCGAGCTTGGAAGGGCAGCGCCAAACTGCGCGAGAAGCCTTCGCGCTGCATGCGCGTGCAGTCGTCCGGGACCAGACCGAGGTACAGCGCG
>DATCFJ010000025.1:0-4636 GCA_036509605.1 Polyangiaceae bacterium
GAGCCGGCACGGCATCAAGTCGAGCTACGACCCATTCGTGCTCTGGATCTCGCGTACCATTCTTGCGAGCGAGCCGCGCTTCGACCGAGTCCGCTCTCGCATGGCTCGCGTGCAAACCTTGGAGCACGGCGAAGGCGTCTCAGAGCTCGGAGACTTCGACTACGAAATCGAGCACGGCCGCGAGGTGCTCCAGTGATCGCGGTGCTCGAGCGTTGGGTCGCGTTTTGGGATCGCCGTGAAGCGCCGACTTCCCTCGCCTTGACGCGCATCTTGCTGGGCAGCGTGCTGCTGGTCGATCTGCTGCAGGTCAAATACGTGGGCGCTGTCGAGCTCTTGTGGTCGGCGCCGCCGCGCGGCATGGCCTGGGGCGCGACCGGCGAGCTCTTGCCACTGGCCGCACGCTGGCCAGGCGCGACGCCGCAAACAGCCGAGTGGCTGTGGGGGATCGCGTTGGTCAGTACGGTGCTGTTCGTGTTCGGCGCGTTCTACCGAGTCTCTGCCGTACTGCTCGCGCTGGCACTCGGCCAACTCGGCCGCTTCGAGCCAGACGGCGATGCGATCGACCAGCTGTTTCGCATCGCGATACCGATCCTCGCGCTGTCTTCTGCCAACGCCGCGTGCTCGGTCGACGCTTGGTGGCGCCTGAAGCGGAGTAGGCCGTACCCGGAGCGGGTGCCTGCCTGGCCGCGCTATTTGCTGATGCTGCAGCTGCTCTGGATGTACTTCTCGGCCGCGCACAACCGAGGTGACTCGGCTTGGTATCCGAGCGGCGGGTTTGCGGCGGTCAGCAATGTGATGAGCGACCCGCACTTCGCTCGATTTGCGCCCGGAACGTTTCGCAGCGTTTACCGTTTCACTCAGTTGGGCACGGCCGCAACGATGCTATTCGAAGGCAGCGCCCCACTAATGCTACTCTGGCTGTGGCTGGACTCAGCCGCGAAAGCGGAAACGCGCCCCCGCGGAGGCAAGCTCGGCAGTACGGTACGGAAGCTTCACTTGCGTTGGGTGTGGATGGCCCTCGGCACAACGCTCCACCTAGGCATCGCCATCACCATGCAGCTCGGTATCTTCCCCTTCGGCATGCTTGCGCTCTATCCGATTTTCGTACACCCCGAAGAGCTATTGCATGCGCGAGAGAGTTTGATTAAGCGCTACTGTTCGTGACTGCTGCGCGCTTCATTGCCGGCTTCGTTGCCTGTTCGACAGTCGCGAGCTGCTCCATCGACAACCGCAACTTGCAATCCAGTGGCGATGGCGGGTCAGGCTCCGGCGGCGCATTTCACGGTAGCTCCTCGGGTGCCCCAGGAACCGAAAAAGGCGGCGTTTCCTCGGGAAATGAGGCCGATTCGCAGTCCTTGGCGGAGGCCGGCGCTGCCGGTCAATCAGCCACACCCGTCGCGCAGATTGCCACCGTGGACGGCTGCGCCGACTTGGACGAAGACGGCGTTGCCGACTGCAAGCAAACGCTGCTCAGCAACTCGACCTTCGACGCCAACGTCATGCATTGGAGTGCCGATGCCGGCGCTTCCCTAACTTGGGATCCGCGGGACGCCTTGGCCGGCCCCGGCTCGGGCACGGCTGTGCTCACCGCAGAATCGAGCGCGTTCGACGCGGGTGGCTCGAGCCTGTTTACGGCGGGTCAGTGCGTCCGCGTTACCGGGGGCCAACTCGTGATCGCATACGCGAATGCGCTGGTCGACGACGGCCAGGACGAGAGCGGCAAAGCCGCGGTGTCTGTCGATTTCTACGACGCATCCGATTGCACTGGAACGACCACGAGCAGCTTCAGCACGCCGCAGCCGGTAGCTGCGAGCTCCGGTACTTGGCTGACGCTCAAAGCAGCGCTGCTAACCAGCGCCGCGACGCACTCGGCGCGCGTGATGCTCGCCATCGAAAAGCCTTTTGTCGCGCAGTCGTTCCACGCGCGCTTCGACAACTTGTTGCTCAAGACCGAGCCGGCTAACTGAGGCCGCCCGCGCGCTAAATCAGCTAAATTCGCCGCGAATATAGGCCTTCGTGCGCTCTTCGCGAGGGTCTTCGAAGAGCTCCGCGGAGGGGCGGTATTCGATCAGGTAGCCGGTGCGGCCGCCCGCGCTGGTGTCTACGAACAGGAACGCGGTGCGGTCGGCGACGCGCTGCGCCTGCTGTAGATTGTGCGTCACGATCGCGATCGTGTACTTCTCTTTGAGCTCGAGCATCAGATCCTCGACGCGGCGCGTGGCGATGGGGTCGAGCGCGGAGCACGGCTCGTCCATCAGCAGCAGCTCGGGCTCGACGGCGATGGCGCGCGCGATGCACAGGCGCTGCTGTTGGCCACCGGACAGCGACAAGCCGCTGGTGTTGAGCTTGTCCTTGACCTCGTCCCAGAGCGCCGCGCCGCGCAGCGCGTTCTCGACACGCTCGGCGTAGTCGCCCTTGAAGCCGTTCAGCCGCAGTCCGAAGGCGACGTTCTTGTAGATGCTCATCGCGAACGGATTGGGCTGCTGAAAGACCATCCCGATCGAGCGGCGGACGGCCACCGGGTCGACGCCTTGCGCGTAGATGTCTTGACCGCGGTAGTGCACCGAGCCTTCGAAGCGGAAGCCGTTCACGAAGTCGTTCATGCGGTTCAGGCTGCGCAGCACGGTGCTCTTGCCGCAGCCCGACGGGCCGATAAACGCCGTAATTTCGTGAGCAACGATCGGAATTTCGGTGTCGCGCACGGCTAGGAAATTGCCGTAGTGCAGGGTCTTGATTCGACAGTCCATGACGACGCCCGGATCCGCGCTGGCAGCGCCGACCGCATGCGCCCCGCTGACGCGACCGGAGTCACGCTTCTCGGTGATCACTTTGGGGAACACTTCCTGAATATTCATCGGCTTATCCTCTAGCAATACGGGAACGGAGCACGACAACGACGATCAGTGTTCCTCGGGCCGCCGCGTGGCAACCTGAGCGATCACATTCAAGACCAAGACGATACTCACGAGCACCAGCGAGGCCGCCCAAGCGAGCGCCACCTGATGCTCGAACGGGCTGCCTGCAAAGTTGTAAATAAGGACGGACAGTGACGCGATCGGCTGCGTCACTTTGCCTTCAAACCAGTAATCGCTGAACAAGGCAGTGAACAAGAGCGGCGCGGTTTCGCCCATGGCGCGCGCCAAAGCCAACATGACACCCGTCAAAATGCCCGGAATTGCCGTGGGAATCACAATCCGGAGCACGGTCTGAGCGCGCGTCGCGCCCATACCGAAGGCCGCCATTTTCATCTTGCCGGGCACCGCGCGCAGCGCTGACTCGCTGGTGAGCATGACCGTCGGCACCATCAAGATGGCCATCGCGCAGCCACCGGCGAGCGCGCTGAACGAACCCGTGGTCACGACGACCACTGCGTACGCGCATACGCCCGCGAGGATAGATGGCAACCCGGTAAGCACTTTGGCCGCGAAGCGAACCAGCGTCGCAAGCTTCGTCTCTCCGCCGTACTCGGCCAGGTACACGGCACCCATGAAGCCGAGCGGCAACGCCAGGCAGGTCGAGATCCCGACGACGACAAGTGTGCCGACGATGGCGTTACCGATGCCGCCGCCGTCCATGCCGGCGCCAGGCGTGAGCTCACTGAACAGGCTCGGGCTGAGCAGCGCGCCGCCCTTCACGAGCAGCATGTACAGCACGGAAAACAGCGGAAGCATCGCGATCAAACTGAGCGCCACCGCCAAGCCCGTGAGCACGGAATTGCCCAAGGTACGCCGGTCGGCAAAGCTGCGCCGGAACGAAGTGCGGCCGCTCGGAGGCGCGAGCTCGGTGTTCATGGTCGCATTCGCCATCAGCCGAGCCCTTTCAGCTCGCGCGTCGTGCGCAGCATGATGAACGAGCCCAGGGCGTTGACTGCGAGCGTGATCAACATCAGGACGACCGCGGCGTACATCAGCGCGCCGACCTCGACCTTGCCCGCTTCGGGAAAGTGGTTGGCGAGTAGCGCGGCCAGGGTATTGCCGGGTGAGAACAGCGACCAGCCGAACACGTTGGCGTTACCTACGAGCATCGCCAGCGCCATGGTCTCGCCCAGGGCGCGACCGAAGCCGAGCACCAGAGCTCCGAAAATACCGCCGACGGCAGTGGGCAAGGTCACGCGAAAGATCACTTCCCAGCGCGTCGCGCCGAGCCCGTATGCCGCCGCCGCCAAGCGCTTCGGCACCGCGGCCATCGCCTCGCGAGAGATCGCGGTGACCGTCGGTAAAATCATGATTGACAACACGAGTGACGCCGGGAAGATCCCGGGGCCGCTCAAGCGCGTCGAGAAAAACGGAACCGAGCCGAAGTGCTCATTGAGCCACCCGGACGGACCGCGCACTGCGGGCACGAGCACGAAGATGCCCCACAGGCCGTAAACGACGCTGGGAATCGCCGCCAAAAGCTCGATGACGTTCTTCATCACCAGCTCCACGCGGCGCGGCACGAAGCCCTGACTGAGCACCAACGCAACCGTGACGCCGAGGAAGCCGCCGATGCCGAGCGCCAACAGCGACGTATACAGAGTGCCGACAATTTCCGCCAAAATGCCGAACTGCGCGCGGTTGGCGTCCCACACCGAGGTGCTCAGAAACCCAAAGCCATAGTCGGCAATGGCCGTCTTCGCGTGGCGCATGACCTCGAA
>DATCFJ010000026.1:0-6922 GCA_036509605.1 Polyangiaceae bacterium
GTTCCTGCCGTGCCCGCAGTTCCAGCAGTGCCGCCCGCACCGCCGCCGCTCGTCCCAGCAGTTCCAGCAGTGCCGCCCGCACCGCCGCCGCTCGTCCCAGCAGTTCCCGCCGTACCGCCGGCGCCGCTAGTTCCGCCCGCACCGCCGCCACTCGTCCCGGCGCTTGCGCCGCTCGAGCCGCCAGCACCACCGCCGCTGATGCCAGCCGTTCCGCCGCCGCCTGTTCCGGCGCCCGAGCTGCCGCCACTAGGCTGCCCAGCTTCGCCGGCTTCGCCCGCGACTCCGCTGCCACTGTCTCCGCCCGACCCGCCAACGCTCGCGCCCGCCGTTGAGCTCGAGCCGCTCGAGCCGGCCTTTCCGCCGGCACCTGCCGCGGTAGCCCCGGCAGTGCCTTTGCCTCCGGCTCCGGCTCCGGCGTTCCCGCCCCCGGCTAGCGGATTCGAGTTGTCAGAAGAACACTCGAACAGCGAAAAAGCAGCCACGACCAACGACACAGATACGCATAATCTTCGCACGGCAACCCTCCATTTAAGACACGACCCTACGACCCAGCGGCCACAGACTCGCATGCTCTCACAACCAACGGAAGTGAGTCCATAGTCACTCGTCCGCCTGGTCAGTCACTAACTGTAACTAAGACCTGGTCAATTCTTCGCGGTGTTGGGGAGCGAAGCTCCCCGGAAACGCAAAAGATACAGGACGAGTGACGACGCGTTTTACGACTCAGTTGGAAGCGGCAGCCGTCGCGCGCTCTGGCGCGGTGGCCTCGGCGGTGGTGTTGATGCGCATCCCGTAGAACGAGCGCCACACGAAGAACATCATGCCCAAGCCGAACAGTGCCGACAGAATGGCGCTGGTTTGACGATCGAGTTGAATGGCCAGCTCGACCGCGAGCAAGCCGAACAGCGTCGTGAACTTGATGATCGGGTTCATGGCCACTGATGAGGTGTCCTTGAATGGATCGCCCACGGTGTCACCTACGACTACGGCGTTGTGCAGATCCGTGCCGCGCTCTTTCAGCTCGACTTCGACGATCTTCTTGGCGTTGTCCCAGGCGCCGCCGGCGTTGGCCAAGAACAGCGCTTGGAACAGGCCGAACAGCGCGAGCGAAATCAGGTAACCGATGAACAGGAACGGGTCCATGCACGCGAAGCAGAGCGTGGCGCAGAACACCGTCATGAAGATGTTGACCATGCCGCGCTGCGCGTAGCGCGTGCAGATCTCGACCACCTTCTTGCTGTCTTCGATCGACGCTGCCTGGGCGTTGTCGAGCTTCATGTTCTTCTTGATGAATTCGACGGCTTGGTACGCGCCGGCGACGACTGCCTGCGTGGACGCACCGGTGAACCAGAAGATGATGCCGCCACCCGAGACCAGGCCGAGCAAGAACGGGGCATGCAAGATGCTCAGCTTCTCGACGTTGTGAGTCAGGCCGTCAGTCAAGAGCACGACAATCGAGAAGATCATCGTGGTCGCGCCGACGACTGCGGTACCGATCAGCACGGGCTTGGCGGTCGCCTTGAACGTGTTGCCAGCGCCGTCGTTCTCCTCGAGCAGCTCCTTGGCGCGGTGGAAGTCGACCTTGAAGCCGTGCTCTTTCTCGATGGCAGCTGCAGCGCCAGGGACCTCGGTGATCAGCGAGAGCTCGAACACCGACTGCGCGTTGTCCGTCACTGGACCGTACGAATCGACCGCGATGGTCACCGGGCCCATGCCCAAGAAGCCGAACGCGACCAAGCCGAACGCGAACACGGCGGGCGCCAACATCAAGTCGGAGAGGCCCATCATACTGAAGAAGTAGGCCGCGCCCATCAGCGCCGTGATCACGATGCCCAACCAGAAGGCGCTGTAGTTGCCCGCGGTGAGGCCCGATAGGATATTCAGCGAAGCTCCGCCAGCGCGCGACGAGATCACGACTTCTTTCACGTGCGCCGATTCGGTCGACGTAAACACCTTGACCAGCTCGGGGATCACGGCGCCGGCGAGCGTGCCGCAGCTGATGATGAGCGACAGCACCCACCACAGGTTGCCGTTGCCCAGGTCCGCGATCATCGCGTACGAGACCACGAAGGTGAGGCCGATCGACAAGAACGAGGTCAGCCAGACTAGCCAGGTTAGCGGGTGCTCGAAGTTGATCTTCTTGGCCTCGCCGATCATCGCCTTTTGGATGCCTTCGTTCACGAAGTACGAAACCACGCTGGAGACCACCATCATGACGCGCATCGCGAAGATCCAGACCAGCAGGCGGACCTGAATCGTGGGCTCGTGCACGCCCAGCAAAATGAAGGAGATTAACGCGACGCCGGTCACGCCGTAGGTCTCGAAGCCGTCCGCGCTCGGACCGACCGAGTCGCCGGCGTTGTCGCCAGTGCAGTCCGCGATAACCCCGGGATTGCGCGCGTCGTCCTCTTTGACGTTGAACACGATCTTCATCAGATCCGAGCCAATGTCGGCGATCTTGGTGAAGATGCCGCCGGCGATGCGCAGCGCAGAAGCGCCGAGGGACTCCCCGATAGCGAAGCCGATGAAGCACGGTCCCGCGTAGTCACCGGGGACGAACAGCAGAATCATCAGCATCAAAAGCAGCTCGACGCTAATCAGGAGCATACCAATGCTCATGCCGGCCTTGAGCGGGATGGCATACACGTCGTACGGCCTGCCGCGGAGGCTGGCGAAGGCGGTGCGCGAGTTGGCGTACGTGTTGATACGGATACCGAACCAAGCCACGCCGTAACTGCCCAAAATACCGACGATGCTGAAGCCCAAGATCATAAGGACCTTGGTCACCGCCATGTGCTGCAGCACCCCGAAGTACAAGATGATGATGGCGCCGATCAGCACCTCCAGCATCATGATGAATTTGCCCTGAGTGAACAGGTACGTCTTGCACGTCTCCCAGATGATCTGGGAAACGTCACTCATCGACTTGTGCACCGGCAGGTTCTTCACCTGCAGCAAGGTCACGACACCGAACACCAGGCCGAGCGCCGCGACGATCATGCCCAGCATCAGGAGCGAGCTGCCGCTCATGCCCAATACCTGAACGCTGCCAAGATCAGGCAGCATCAGATCGGCTTCCCCGCCGTGCCGGGGCTCTGCGGCTTGGGCAAGCGACGGGATCAACAGCAGCGCCCACCCGAATAGGCAGGCCACGAAAAACGAGACGGAAGCTCCGAGTCGACGGTGCAAGGCAGGCTCCTCAGTTCCGCGGGAATCCACCCTCGGATCCCGCACAGCGCGGCTGCGTTAGCGCAGCGTTAGCGCGGCTACTAGCACGCGCTGCAAGCGTCGCTCAAGACACTGAATTCTCCTGTTGATCCGCGGGCCTATAGTTTTCCTATTTGAGGCGCGCCTGAGCTACCGAAGGCCGGCCCGCGCCGCGCGGCGACCGGCATTTCCTCGCAGGAATCAAAGATCTAGCCGGGCCGCAAGATCGCCACGCTCCCCGAACTTACATCTCACCACCTCTGCGCAAATCGATCAGTTCGGGCTTGGGGCTTGGTCGAGAACCAGATCAGCGCCGGTCACGCTCAGCCGGTACGAGCCTGTCCACGTCCCCGATGCCTGCAGCTCAATCAGGTTGTCGCCGTCGCGGAGCTCGCCGAGAGCTAGGTCGATTGCTTGGTTGAGCAGCCCAGAGCTGGCGCCCGCCCCGCCGAGGTCGGGGTTGAAGTCCATGAACGCGTTGGCCTCGACCTCCGTCACGTTGCGATCGTGCCAGGCGCCGCCGTTCACGCGGAAGCGCAAGATCAGGTGCGTCGGCGGAAAATTGACGCCGTTCCACGGAAACCACGGATAGTCCGCGGCCAAGATCAGCCGAGCGCGTGTGGCGTCGGCCAGCGTGACGGCCGAGAAATTGAGCGCAACGGGCGGCGCGTCTTCGGTCACGTTGGGTACGGCATAGCCGACGTTGCGCCCCTCGCCGTCATACATGCACGTGGTCTGTGCGCATTGCACGCGACCCGCGTCGTCGGGGAACTTGGGGATGACGTCGCCCTCCCATTGGCAAGCGCTGCCGCTCATCATGCAGCCGGACAAACCCTGGTAGGTGGTCAGTGAATCCGGCGCGCTGTATTCGTGAAAGCCGGAGACCAGCGGGCCGTCGAAGCCCACGTTGTCCCAGCGCACGCTCGCGGCGGAGCCGAGCCAATACTTTTGCGTCGCGTGGTTGCGGAGCGCAAAGCTGACGTAGCCGCGCGTGAAGGGCAGATCCAAGTCGCCCGACCAGAGCAAATGCAGGTTGGGGAAAGTGCTGCCGTCTGGCGAGGCGTCGGACGTCCAGACCTCGACGTGCTTTTGGGTCAGGTACACCTCGACGTGATTGAGCGAATCGGGCGCGGTCAGCGCGTGCGGCGTGGCGCAGTCGAAGGAGGCGATGTTCGCGGTCTGCAGGTAGTCCTTGAACATGTACACGCTGGTCTCGAGCGTGTGCGGCGTGTTGCACCAGCCGCCGTCAAACTCGATCTCGACGCCATTTCGCGGTCCGGAGCCGCGTTCTTGCCAATCGAAGCTAGGAGCAGGTGAGGGGTCCTGGGCGATGATCAACGCGGGCCAGCCGCCCAGGCTGTTGTTCGTCAGATCCATATCGAACTTGATCGTCCCGGTACGCCCCCCAAAATCGAACGGTTGGCGAATGCGGTACGTCGCAAGGCCGTAGTTTTGGGCCGCTGCAGTGGCGAGCACATGGCGGCTCGGAATCGTCGGGATCGGATCGCAGACCAGGACGTCCGAATCCGGCAGCACGCGCGTATTCGATAGCTCGGCGCGGCATTGGCCGATCAGGGCGGGGCCGATCCGAAACGCGTCGTCGAAGCTGGCGCTGTTGTAAGGCATGCCGCGCACGACGCTCCAGCTCGCTGCGTCGAGCTCGCCCGAACGGCTAGCGGGCACGGCGGGTCCGCCTTCGAACGTGTCACAGAACGCCGGGGCGTCGAAGCCGCACGTGCCAGGCTGCGGCGTGTACGCGCTCGGCACGTCCGGGTGCTCGAAGGGTGCGGCGCCGGCGCCGCCCGCCGCTGGACCTTGCCCCGAGCTCTTGCTGCTACTGCCGCAGCCGACGAGCAGCGCGATCGCGAACCAGGGCAGCCAGTGCTTCATGTGTTCCGCCTTTCGATCAAGGTGTGGAGGGGGCGGTCAGCAAGGCCGCGTCCGGGCCGGGCCCCTGCAGCGCGCCCAAAAATGCCGTCAAATCTACGCGCTCGCGCTCGCTGAGCCCGGTGGGGTGGAGCTCATTGCTGCCCGGAAAGTCGCCCGCGTGGTCGCCGCCGCGATCGAAAAAATCGACCACTTGGCTCAGCTGAGCGAGCTGGCCTGTGTGCATGAAGCTCGGATGTGCGGCGGCGCAGCGCAGCGTGGGTGTGCGGAACGCGCCCTCGAGCTCCGGCCCTGGCGCGCTGGGTAGCGCGTGTCGATCGCCGTCGCTCAGGGTCCCGGCCGTGCTCGTGGGGTCAGTGAGCGCGGCGGCGATGCCCGTCGCGGCGCCGCGGTCGTCGCTGTCTTGAATCGCGACGGCTACGACTGCCGGGCTCAGCCCCACATTGTGGAACGCTTCGTCGGTCAAGCGCGGACCGCCGTGACACGGCACGCAGCCGGCCTTGCCGACGAACAATTCCGCGCCGCGTTGCTCAGTGCGCGTCAGCGCGCTCTCGTCTCCGTCGAGCCATTGATCGAAGCGGCTGGCACCGCAGCGCAATTGCCGGACGTATGCCGCCAGTGCCTTGGCCGCGTTGGCGGCGCTCACGCTGACCAAGCGCTGGTCCGCGGTCTTCATCGAGTCGTAATCCGCGGAATCCCCTGGGATCCCGCGGCAGGCGAAGGTCGAGCCATGGCTCGTGTTGACCTCCACGCAGCCGGTATCGTTGGCGGTCAATTGCGGAAAGCGGGCCGCGTCGTCGAAGGCCGGCATAGCGCCGAACACCGCTTCATACTCGCTCTTGTATTGCCGGAAGAGAAGCTCAGCGACGAACAGCCGACTCGAGTTGAACTCGCGGTTGCCCTCCATCACGCCCAGGGCTTGGTTCCAGATCGCGTCGCGCCGGCCGTCCCAATTGTAAAGTGGAGCGAACGCTACTTCGAGCAGGCTGGGCGTTCTGCGCAGTGTCCATTGCGCGCCGAGCGACACCTGTTGATGCGGGCTGCGCGTGTCGACGAAGCCCGCGCTCGGCAGGTGACAGCCGGAACAGCTCACTCGCCCCGAGTCGCCCTGCATGCCAAGCGTGGCGCTCGAGCCGTCGTTGTCACCCTCGAGCAGCCGACCCGAGAAGCCCGGCTCGAAGAATAGCCGTTGCCCGAAGGCGCGCGCCGCGGGGTCGTCCGCAAAACGGTTGCTCGGATCGGTCGCTGGTGGGCCGTCGTCGTAGTGCAACGCGGCCAGCGCGTCGCGCTCGCCGGGCGCAAATTTTGGCTCCGGATCGCTTCCGTTGCTGCTCTGCGGACTGGAGCCGCAACCCAATAGAAATGCCAGCAGCAGCAGCGGCGCGCCGCGTTCAGGTCCCGCCATACCACTTGGTTCCGCACGGCAGTACGGACTCGTCCCACGCGGGTGCGGGAACGCTCAAGTCGATGCCAAAGTCGTCCATGTGCCGATCGCTATGGCACAGACTGTATTGATGCTCGTATTGGTGACCGGTGTCTGCCGGCGTCACGGTTTCGTCGATGCCGCAGTGGTAAATCACGGCGCGGTAGGCCACCGTCACCGGACCCGCCGGCATACGCCCCTCGGGCAAGACCGCGCACGCGGCTGGCTTGCCGTCCATGAACACGTAAACACGCGTCGTCGACGAATACACGTCCCACTGGACGGGGCGATCGTAGCCGGCGAGATCACCTTGCACGGGCACTGGAGTCCAAGCCTGCTTCCAGGTGTCTTGGTAGTCACCGGCGTGGAAGCCGTACACGTTGGCGCGGTTACACTGCTGGCTCA